>JAWWAT010000020.1:0-18331 GCA_033721635.1 Marinobacter sp.
ACCCTGGCCGGCCAGGGGGTTGATGGTGTGGGCGGAATCGCCGGCCAGAACCACGCGCCCGGAATGGTATTGTTTGGCATGTTGCCGGGCAATGGGGAACGAGGCCTTGCTGTCGATGTGGGTCAGCAGTGGCAGGCTCGCGGGAAATGATGACTGGATTTCGCTCATCAGGGTGCTGTCGTCCAGCGATTTCAGGCGAGCGAGCTCCTCGGGTGAATCGTACCAGACCAGGGAACCCCAGCTTTCGCCGGGATGTTCCGGCCCGGCGCTGTGCAGGGGCAGGAAGGCGCGTGGGCCGGAAGGATGGAAACCCTGCCAGGTAATGTCTTCAACCGGCCCCTGATAACGCACGGAGATGACCATGGCCTGCTGGTCATACTGGTTTCGGGTGGTGCCAATGCCGGCCAGATCCCGGATTCGGGATTGAGCGCCGTCCGCGCCGACCACCAGTGTTGCAATCAACTCGCGCCCATCATCCAGGGTGACAGTCGCGGTATCGCCGGACTGCGCCAGAGAGGAAACACCTTGACCGTGGAACAGGCTGACCTGAGGGCAGGCCTCGGCGGTTTGCCAGAGCGCCTGTTGAGTCACCGAGTTCTCGACGATGTGTCCCAGGTGGTTTGCACCGAGCTCGGTGGCGTCGAATTGAACTTCAGCCAGCTTTCTGGGCAACAGGTTCTGCAGTGGATAGCGGGTTTCATCCCATACGGCCAGTCGTCTATAGGGTGTTGCCCGCATGCGGAGGATGTGCTCCCAGGCGCCCAGACTCTGGAGATAGCGTTCACTACCCGCGCTCAGGGCAGAAACCCGGATATCCGGGGCGTTGTCTGGATCAAAGGCGGGAGGCGGAGCCCGGTCAACCAGGGCAACATTGAAGCCATTCTGGCCGAGGCCAGTGGCGAGGGCAGCACCGACCATGCCGGCACCAACTACCACAATATCAAAGGCTTGAGTCATATCGGTTTCCTGTCTGATGCCACCAGTTTACGCGATGGCGGCAGCCAGACAAGAGATCGGGATCAAGCCGGCAGCAAAAGCCTCAATACCCGGCCAGTCCTGATACTCGCTGCTTGTCAGCCTCTTCTGGACGGCGACGGCCCTTGACCAGCCAGGCCGGCTTCTGGGCTCCGGGTTTGTTGAAGCCCTGGTTCAGAACCATCGGTTGCACAAGGTTAATAAAATCAGCGGTTTTCATATGAACCGATTCGCTGTGACTGCCTGCAGCGAAGGCCAGTTCCTGCTGCTCGGTCAGGGCTTCCGCGCAGTAAACCGTCATCCCGAACAGGTTGCCGAAGGGTGGCATGGCGCCTACTTCACAGTCCGGGAAGCGGTCCTTGAATTCCTGCTCATCCGCAAGATCAATAAAGTCGGTGTCCAGAATGCGGGATAGCCTGTCCCAGCGTATGCGCCAGGTAGCCGGCATCACCAGCATCGCCATTTTGCCATCCAGTTCGATGATCACCGTTTTTACGACGCGGTCGCCGGCGATTTTTACGTGGTGGGCCAGTTCCTGGGCTGTATACGCAGGGGGGTGAGAGAGGCACATGTATTCCACACCTGCCTCATCGAGGAATTCCTTCAACTGCTGTACCGGCATCGTGACAACCTCCTACCAGCAATGACAGCGTTCCGGAGCCTGTTTTGATCAGATGGTCTGGCCCCGATGGGCTGGCGGGGTTTGTACACCCCGCCATTAATGGTCAGCTTAGTTGAGGTTACGCAGTTTGCGAGTAACCGGATGTATCAATGAGAAACCGATCGCGAATCTCAGTCGGTTTTGATCATATGCACATCGCGCTGGGGGAACGGAATGCTGATGCCCTCGGCGTCGAATGCCTTCTTCACTTTCTCGTGCATATCCCAGTAGAAGGGCCAAAGATCGGCGGACTTGGTCCAGGCCCGGACCGTCAGGTCGACAGAGCTTTCACCAAGGGCGCCAACAACGATCAGAGGCTCGGGATCTTTCAGTGCGCGCTCGTCCTCTTCGATGAGGCGCTTGCAGACCGCCTTGGCCTTGTCGATGTCATCGCCATAGCCAATGCCGAAGCTCATGTCGCAACGACGGGTTTCATAAGCGCTCAGGTTGGTCAGGCTGGCGTTCGCCAGTTGGCCGTTCGGGATCACGATCCGGCGATTATCGAAGGTGTCGACAATGGTGTAGAGAATAGAGATTTCCCGGACGGAGCCCAGATAGCCCTGGGCGTCGATGACGTCGCCAACCTTGAACGGTTTGAAAATCAGGATGAGTACGCCACCGGCGAAGTTGGCCAGGCTGCCCTGCAGGGCCAGGCCGACGGCCAGACCGGCAGCACCGATGATGGCAATGAACGATGTGGTGGCGATGCCAACCATCGAAGCGACGGAGATCAGCAGCAGGATCTTGAGGATTGCGCCGATCAGGCCGCAGAGAAACTTGTTCAGGGTAGGGTCTTTCTTGCCCAGCTTGTTGTCGAGGACACCGACAAACCGGTTGATCAGCCACATGCCCACGATGAGAGTGACAATGGCCAGCACGACCTTGGGTGCGTATGTCATGATCAGGGACACGGCCTGATTCATGAGTTCCGAGGCACCGCCTTCAGCGCCAAATAGGTCTTCCATAAAGGACTCCTTGTTCGTTGGTATTTTTCATAAGTGTCGGATTAACGGACAAAATCCTGCAACAACGTGATTCGTCTACTTCTGTTTATAGCAGACAAATGTCAGAGATGTGTGTCGCAGGAAAAAATGTTCAGTCAGTCGCTTACGCAATTGAGCGCTCACTGGCCCAATCGAGAATGGTTTTGGGGCCCCCGCGCACCAGAATCCGTCCCTCTTTCTGGCTTAACTGGTAGTCGTACATGGGGTCGTAATAGTCCTGGAGCAGTGCCTCAATCCACGCGTTGTGGGCGTCAGTCTGGCCGGTGGCCTTCTGCTGCTCGAGAGCCTCTTCCATCAGACCGCGCAGCTGCTTGTGGCGCTCACCGCCCAGGCGCTTGCGAATGCGGTCGATGGCGCTCAACAGGTAGTCCCGGAAATTCAGCCAGCCCGCCTCGGCTCCGTCGCGGTTGACGTAATCCGCGAACATACCCTCAACATAGTCTTCCCGGATGATGACAACCCGCTCTTCCATGGGTTGCTCAAGAATCAGCAGCGGCGACTCGGCCATGCGATTTTTGAGCGACTCGGGCAGGGCGCAACGCCCTACAAGGCGGCTTTCATCTTCCAGGTAGATTGGGCCCCCAATGTGGTGATGAGCCTTGAGCATGGCGACGGCCAGCCGGTTCTCGAAATCGATCTGTGAGGGTTGGGGCGTTACCTGACGCCCGAAACTGGAACCGCGGTGGTTGGCAAGCCCTTCAAGATCCACCGGATTCGGCAACTGTTTCAGCACTCGCGTCTTGCCGGTGCCGGTGCGACCGCTAAGAATGCGAAATTCGCCGGATTCGATCTGCGCTTCCAGGCTGTCAATCAGGAATCGACGCAATGCCTTGTAGCCACCCTTGACCAGTGGGTAGTCAATGCCGGCTTCCCGAATCCACTGCTGGGTAAGCCGGGACCGGAGGCCGCCACGGAAGCAGAACAGATACCCCCCGGGGTTGCGGGCAACAAAGCGTTTCCAGGCTTCGATGCGCTGAGCCTTGATGTCACCGGATACCAGCTGATGGCCCAGTTCGATGGCCTTGTCCTGGCCCTTTTCCTTGTAACAGATGCCGACCCGGTGGCGCTCCTCATCGTTCATCAGCGGCGCGTTGTCGGTGTTCGGAAAGCTCCCCCGGGCGAACTCTACCGGCGCCCGGACGTCCATCAGGGGCACATCGTTCAGGAACAGGGAAAGGTAGTCGTCGGTGTCAGGTCTGCTTGCCATTTCAGCGGTAAACCAGTTGTGAGATGGAGGCGGCAGTATAGCGGAAATGGGTGTTTTCTGCTTGTCGCAACCTGTTTCCCGACAGGGGGATGGGTACAATGGCGCCTTTGTGATATTCGAGGCTGGATACCCATGTCAGCAGACTGTCTGAATCAGCACCTGCGCAAAACGTTGGCCCGAGGTCGGGTGGCCGTTTCCCGTCCCGCCGGCTGTGAACGGATCGCACTGTACCTCTTTGACCCGTCGGTGCTTGAGGGTCCGTTATCCCACGAGGAGGCGCAGGCGGTGGTTGCTGATCCGGCATACTGGTCCTTTTGCTGGGCCAGCGGCCAGGTGCTCGCCAGCTGGATTCTGGATAACCCCAGCTACGTCGAGGGTAGGCGGGTCCTGGATTTCGGTTCCGGATCCGGGATAGTGGCCGTGGCGGCGGCCATGGCTGGCGCCCGGGAAGTCGTCGCCTGTGACATTGATCCGGCAGCGCTGGAAGCCGTGAGCGCCAACGCGGCCCTCAATGGCGTTTCCATTGGCCTCTGCCAGGATTGGGCGGATCGACCGAAGGGGCTGGATGTGGTGACAGCGGCGGATGTGCTCTACGATCCTGAAAACCGTCCGTTACTCGGCGTTTTTCGCGAGGCTGCCCCCCGGGTGTTGCTGGCAGATTCGAGGATGAAGGTGCTCGGCGACAGTGCCTATCACTGGCAGACAACGATTGAGGCCCGGACCTGGCCGGATCTTCACGAATTCGAGGAGTTCAATCAGGTGCGCATCTATCTGGCCGAGGTAGGCCAGTAAAGAACTCGGGGTGAGACAGGAAGGCTTTAAAAAAATAAAGGGCAACCATTCGGTTACCCTTTCTCGGAACAGGTCGGCGCGTCCTTGCGCATTGGGCAACAGCCATGTTGCGAGATCCTTGAGCCACTCCGTGGTGCCGGCATCCGAGCCAGCTATCCGAATAGTTATCCCTTAAGCGAGGCGTCCCTGTATCCCTGCCTCTCCCTGCAATCCGTGCCGGGGTGCGTCCAGTGCGTCGTCCTTTCCCTGTCATCCTTGATGTAAACACTATACCAATTGGATTTTGACAAACGTGTGAACTCTGCACGCGTCTCAGTCGAAGTCATCGCGGGCATGGCAAATAAAATATAATTATCAGCGAGTTAGGTTTTTCCTGAGAACGCCTTCGCACCACCGCGCACGTAATATCACTGCAAGATCTCACGCCTTTGTAAGAGATATCTCACAGGGATTCTGGCGAATTTCGCAAATCCGGTTTTCCGGCTCTGCGAATGCCGGGCCAGGGTAGGAGTCCGATGGCGATGCCTGCGCCGTCTGCAGCCAGGTCCGCGAGAGAAAATTCCCGGTAGGGCAGGTTCGCCTGGATGAGTTCAATACCCAGGCCGAAGCCGAGCAGCGCCGGCACGAACCAGACGGCGCGCAGTTCCGGCCAGGCCAGGCGAGTCAGGATCGTGAGCTCAAGAAAGGCGATCACGTGGTTTATTTTGTCGTTTGACGAGGAGGGGACGGGATAAGGGTTGTCCGTTGTGGCAAGAAACCCGATGGCCAGCACGGAAACTATAAAGGCTGCCCGCCAGAGGGGGCGATACTGCAGCAGGCTGGTCAGTTGTTGTTTCAGTCTATCCATCGGGGAAGTCCCTGAGCGTTCTCGGGCTGTGGGAATGTTGTCAACATGATATGCTTTGCGGCCCGTCATTGTCATTGAAGCGGAGGTCCTGCCAGCGATGCTCAAGGGTAATTTTTTTCGAGGACTGGGCTATCTGGGTGAAGGTTTCCGCCTGATTCGTCAGCCCGGTCTGCGGCTGTTCGTCATTATTCCGCTGATTATTAATGTTCTGCTCTTCGGATTGCTGTTCTTCTTTATGGGAGAGCTCTTTGCCGGCCTGATTGCGGCCGCCATGGGCTGGCTGCCGGACTGGGCCTGGCTCCAGGCGCTGGATTGGCTGTTCTGGATTCTTTACGGCGCGGTCATTGTGCTTATGCTGGCCTATGGCTTCGTGATTGTTGCCAACCTGATTGGCTCCCCGTTTTATGGCTATCTTGCCGAGCTGACGGAAAAACACTTGACCGGTCAGGAGGTGAGCACCGACGAGAGCTGGGCGGCCATCGTCAAGGACATACCTCGCGCACTCTGGCGTGAGGTTCAGAAAATCCTGTATTACCTGCCGCGGGCCATCGGTCTGCTGATTATCGGTCTGATTCCGGTTGTTAATGTGGTTGCAGCTGTTCTGTGGTTTCTTTTCAACAGCTGGATGATGGCCCTGCAATACGTGGACTATCCCGCAGACAACCACAAGGTCAGTTTCCCGGCCTTGCGTCGGTTGCTCGGTGACACTCGGCTGTCCGCTTTTGGCTTTGGCCTGCCGGTGGCGTTGGCCGCCATGGTGCCGGTGCTGAATCTGGTTGTGGTGCCGGCGGCGGTCTGCGGGGCAACGGCTTACTGGGTGCGTGAGAACGGCGCCACAAGAACTTAATTGGTCTGGAGGTTTCTTGGATACATCGGAATTTGTTATTGGTCAGCGTTGGGTCAGCCACAGTGATACCGGCCTGGGGCTCGGAATTGTCACGGATATCTCCGGGCGCCGGGTGACCCTCGGGTTTCCGGCTGCCGACGAAGAGCGCACCTACGCGATTGATAACGCCCCTCTGTCCCGCATTATCTATCAGCTGGGAGAGGAGATTGAGACCTTTGACGGCGAGCGGTACACCGTTCGTGCGGTCGAGGACATTGGCGGTGTGCTCATGTACCACGCCGACGATGGCACCGACCTGCATGAAATTTCCGAGGTAAAACTCGCGGGCTCGGTCAATTTTTCAGCGCCGCACCAGCGGCTGTTCGCGGGCCAGTTCGATCGCAACGGCGCCTTTCGGCTGAGGTACGCCACACTTCAGCACATGAACCGTCTTCGCGCATCCCCGGCCCAGGGGCTGATTGGCGCGCGCACCCAACACCTGCCGCACCAGATCTACATTGCCCATGAAGTGGCCCGGCGACATGCGCCACGGGTGCTTCTGGCCGATGAAGTCGGCCTCGGAAAAACCATTGAGGCGGGGCTGATCCTGCACTACCAGCTGCACACCGGCCGAGCCAAACGCGCGCTCATCGTGGTGCCGGATTCCCTGACCCATCAATGGCTGGTGGAAATGCTTCGCCGCTTTAACCTGCGTTTCTCAATCGTAAACCAGGGTCGCTACGATGCCCTGAAAGAGCAGGAAAGCGACGTTGATGCCCTGGTTAACCACATTTTCGGCGACGAAGATGCGGTCAATCCCTTTGAGAGCGAGCAGTTGGTGCTCTGTAGTCTCGATTTCCTGAAGAAAAGCCAGAAGGCGCGGGACGATGCCCTGAAGGCCGAATGGGACCTGATGATTGTGGATGAGGCCCACCACCTGGCCTGGAGCCCTGAAGAGGTCAGTCCGGAATACCAGATTGTCGAGGAATTGTCGGCGGTCAGCCGTGGGCTACTGTTGTTGACGGCGACACCGGAGCAGGTGGGTGTTGCCAGTCACTTCGCCCGATTGCGGCTGCTGGACCCGGCCCGCTTCCACGATCTGGAAACCTTCCGGAACGAAGAGCGGCAGTACGAGACGATCAACTCTGTTGTCCGTCGGCTCCTGGACGAAGAATCTGAGATCAGTGCCGAAGACCAGAAACTGCTGCGGGAGTGGCTGGGAGAAGAGCTGGACCAGCTACTGACCGGAGATAAACCACGGCAATCGGTCATCGATGCCTTGCTGGATCGCCATGGTACTGGTCGTGTGCTGTTCCGGAACACCCGGGCGGCCATCCAGGGATTCCCGGAGCGCCGTCCCAATCCGGAGCCATTGGCTTGCCCGGCCATGTATGAAGGCGAGGCTTCAGGTGTTCAGGGGTTGACCCCCGAGCAACTGGTGCCCGAAGAGCAGTGGCTGTCCGAAGATCCGCGGGTGGCGTGGCTCGAGAAGAAGCTGGTCAGCCTCCGTCCAGCAAAGGTTGTGGTCATCTGCGCCAGCGCGGAGACCGCCATGGCCCTGGAGCATTATCTCCAGCTGCGGGCCGGTATACGCAGTGCCGCTTTCCATGAACACCTGAGCCTGGTCGAGCGAGACCGGGCTGCGGCCTACTTTGCCGACACAGAGCAGGGTGCCCAGGCACTGATCTGTTCCGAGATCGGCAGCGAGGGCCGTAACTTCCAGTTTGCCCATCATCTGGTGCTCTTCGATCTGCCCGTCAATGCTGATCTGCTGGAGCAGCGTATCGGGCGGCTGGACCGGATCGGTCAGACCGAAGCCATTGATATTCATGTTCCCTACCTGCGCGATACAAGTCAGGAGGTACAGTTCCGCTGGTTCCATGAGGGGCTGAACGCCTTTGCTGAAAGTTGCGCCGTGGGTGTGGCAGTTCAGGAAGCCGTTCAGGATAGCTGGCAGCGGGCCATTGATGGTGATGCCAGCGTTACTGACGAGTTGGTTAAAGCCTCTGAGAAAGAGGCGAAGCGCCTGAAAACGCTTCTGCAAAATGGCCGCGATGCCTTGATCGAACTGAACTCCTGCCGCCCGGAGGTGGCAGAGAATCTGATTTCCGCCATTGAAGAGGAAGAGAGTGAGGCTCAGGTTCGGGATTACATGATGGAAGCCTTCGACATCCTCGGCGTGGATGTTGAAGACCATGCCGATCACTCCGACATTCTTCGTCCAGGCGAGCAGTACCGCGCTGGCCATGTGGCCGAGCTGCCGGAAGATGGGATGACTGTGACCTGGGATCGGAACAATGCCCTTGAGCGGGAAGACCTGGCGTTTATGAGCTGGGAGCATCCGATGGTTACCGGGGTGATGGATTCGGTCACCAGTTCCGGGCTTGGCAAGGCCGCCCTTGCCAGCCTTTCTGTGAAAGCGCTGCCTCCGGGAACGCTGCTGATGGAAGCCCTGTTTACCGTGCACTGCCCGGCGCCAGAAGCCCTGCAGCTAACCCGCTACCTGCCGGTCTCGCCACTGCGTCTGCTGGTGGATGTGAATGGCAAGGAACTCTCGGGAGCCCTGCCCCACGAGCGGCTGAACGAGATGTGCTCGAACATCCGCCGGCGTACGGCCCAGGCAATCGTTCCGCAGATCCGTCCCCAGGTTGAAACCATGGTGGATCATGTGGAACGTCTGTCGGAGCCTCACCTGGAGCCTTTGAGAGCCCAGGCGCTGGAGCAGTTGGCGGCCAGTTTCGAGCCGGAAATCCGAAGGCTGGAGGCGTTGCAACAGGTGAATCCGGCTATACGCGAGGAAGAAATCGACTTCTTCCGGAACCAGTTCGAGGCCGCGAAGGACGCCATAGGTCATGCCAGCCTGGCTCTGGAAGGTATTCGTGTGATTGTTACCTCATAAATCACGGTGTGATGACCGTAACTGGCTGACTGTGCGGCATTTGCTGGTCAGCCCTCATCTGATGCGGTACCGTAAACGTAACGGTTTATAGTCTTCGACATTCCCGAACCATGGATGACAGAGAGAACCTATGATGACTTTCATACTGTTTTTAATTGCACTGGCTGGCCTGCTGATAGTTTTGCGGCGTGAGTCTGGTGCCGCCTCCGCCATTGGCGTAATGGCCGTTACCGGGGTGCTTTCGCTGATTTTCGCCTCCGGTTGGCTGGCCCTGATTCTGTTTATCGGTGCCGGCATAACAGCTGCCGCCGGCCTGCCGGGTTTCCGCCAAGGCTGGCTCACGCCTCGCATTTTCGCGATGTTCAAGAAAGTCGCACCGAAGGTGTCCGATACCGAAAAAGTGGCCCTCGAAGCAGGAACCGTCGGCTGGGACGGTGAGCTTTTCACTGGGCGGCCGGACTGGCACAACCTGCTGATCAACCGCAACACCGGTCTGACCGAGGAAGAACAGGCCTTCGTCGACAACCAGTGTGTCCAGGCAATTTCCATGTGTAACGCATGGGACGTGGCCGTTGAGCGGGCCGATCTGCCCAAGGAACTCTGGGACTTCCTCAAGAAGGAAGGCTTCTTCGGGATGATCATCCCCAAGGAATATGGTGGTCTCGAATTCTCTGCCAAGGCCCAGTCCGCGGTTCTGCAGAAGCTGGCTTCCAATGAGTCGTTGATGGTCTCTGTAGGTGTACCGAATTCTCTCGGTCCGGGCGAGTTGCTGCTGAAATACGGGACTGAGGAGCAGAAGAACCATTACCTGCCGCGCCTCGCTGATGGCCGCGAAATTCCCTGCTTTGGGCTGACCGGTCCACGGGCGGGCTCTGATGCGACATCGCTGCCGGACACCGGCATCGTTTGCAAACAGGAAGTGGACGGCAAAGAAGTGGTCGGTATCCGGCTGAATTTCGAGAAACGCTGGATTACCCTTGCTCCCATTGCCACCGTTGTCGGGCTGGCGTTCCGTATGTTTGATCCGGATGGTCTGCTTGGTGAAACCGAGGACTACGGCATTACCTGTGCCCTGATTCCCCGGGACACCAAGGGTATGGAAATTGGCCGTCGTCACTGCCCGATCGGCAGCCCGTTCCTTAACGGTCCTATCAAAGGGAAAGACGTCTTTATTCCCCTGGACTACATCATCGGTGGTGTGGATATGGCCGGACAGGGCTGGCGCATGCTGGTTGAATGCCTGTCGGTGGGTCGCTGCATTACATTGCCGTCTGGTGCCGCCGGCGCTGCTGCCTCTGCTGTAGGCACAGCCGGTGGCTTCACCCGTATCCGCCGACAGTTCAATACGCCGGTTGCCGATATGGAGGGCGTACAGGAGCCTCTGGCCCGGATCGCCGCCAAGACCTATATCTCGCAGGCAGCGGTCAACCATACTGCCAACATGATTGATAAGGGCGAGAAGCCGGCAGTACCCTCGGCTATCCTCAAATACCACCTTACCGAATTCCAGCGCGGTGTACTCACCGATGCCATGGATGTTCACGGTGGTAAGACAGTGACACTTGGTCCGCGCAACTATCTCGGCATTGGCTACAGCGGCGCGTCTGTCTCGATCACGGTTGAGGGTGCCAACATCATGACCCGCAGCCTGATGATCTTCGGTCAGGGTGCGATTCGCTGCCACCCTTACGTGCTCAAAGAGCTGGCGGCCAAGGACAACGATGATATCAAGGCGTTTGACGATGCCTTCTTCGGCCATGCGGGCCTGATCTTTGGTAATGCCGCCCGGGCCTTTACCCAGGCCCTTGGTCTTGGTCGGGCCGACGTGCCGTTTGACAGCGCCAGCCGCAAGTACGCCCAGGCGGTCGCCCGCTTCAGCGCAGCCTTCGGTCTGTGTTCGGATGCAGCCATGACCACTTTGGGCAGTGAACTGAAAATGCGGGAGCTGATCTCCGCACGATTAGGGGATATGTTGTCCAATCTGTATCTGGCTTCCATGGTGCTGAAGAACTGGCACGAGACCCAACCGGTTGAGGGCGAGAAGGAAGTGATGGAGTACAGCCTGGCAATGCTGCTGCATCGCACGGAAAATGCACTGGATGAGTTTCTGCAGAACCTGCCGATTCGCGCCGTTGCTCTGGTTCTGCGCGGTGTCACCATGCCGCTCGGTCGCCGTTGGGGCAGCCCCGAGGACGGCCTTGCGCGTAAGCTGGCCCGTGCAATATCTACCGACACGCCAATTCGCAACAAGCTGATTGCCAGTGTGTGGCATACCAATGGCGAGGGCACTGTGGAAAATCCGGTTGCTCGCTACAATGGCCTGCTGAAAGATTACGACAAGGCCGAGCAGTTGTACCGGAAGGTAACCAAGGCCTACGCCAAGGGCGAGCTGCCCATGACGGCACTGCACCCGGAAGAGCGGTTTGAAGCGGCACTCCAGGCGGGTGTCTACACCAAGGAAGAGGCAGACTTCATGCGCCAATACGAAACTGTGGTGCTGGAGATGTTGTCGGTGGATGATTTCCCGTTCGATGCCTTTGCGCAGAACAAGGAGTCTGTGATTGATCACAACCCTGCCTGACAGCAAACTGTCCTGAGATGTGGCTGTCGTTTCTCGCAGTGAGCGTTGGCGCCGTGATCGGCGCCAACCTGCGTTGGGCGCTGGGTCTGTGGCTGAACACGACCTACCATGCCGTTCCTTACGGAACCCTGGTTGCCAATCTCAGCGGTGGCTGGTTAATCGGTTTGCTGATCGGCTACTTCAGTCACGGCACCACATTGGCGCCGGAGTGGCGTCTTTTCGCCATCACCGGTTTGTGCGGTGCCCTGACCACCTTTTCGACGTTTTCTCTGGAGATGTTTGCCGCAATCCAGGAGGGCAAATGGGCCATGGCAATTACCGGTATTCTGGCTCACGTGGTTGGCTCCATCCTCATGACAGCATTAGGAATTTATACCTTTGGGCTGGTAAAGGGTTGATGGGTACCACTACCTACATATTTTCTTGAAAATGCCCTTGGCAAGCTTCGGATTCAGGAGTAGAGTAAATGGCGTAGGAAAGATTCAGTAAAGCATTTCATGAATAAGACGTACCTCCGTAGTTAGTAGTGACCGTCCTGTTTTTGATTCCGCGAGTTCTGTATTTCCGTAAAACGTCGACCTTGCACCACGAAGGTGTTTGGCGGCAGATAATATGATTGATTTCAGGAAGTTTAAGTATGTCTACTACTACCGGTACTGTTAAGTTCTTCAACGAAGCAAAAGGCTTTGGCTTTATCACTCGTGAAGGCGGCCCGGACGTTTTTGTTCACTACAGCGCTATTCAGGGCAGCGGTTTCAAGACCTTGGCAGAAGGCCAGCAGGTTGAGTTCACCGTTACCCAGGGCCAGAAAGGTCCCCAGGCGGAGAACGTTGTTGCCCTGTAATCCCTGAGGGATTCGGCAATAACCGCCAAAAAGGCAGCTTCGGCTGCCTTTTTTAATGTCTGAAAAATACCTGGCACGAAGCCACACTTTTGTCATTTCCCCAACATTATGTAATTGTTACCGACCTGCTGCTCGTTTAACCGGACGTCGAGATCTCCAGGAATCATTACATGCTCCGACTGCTCAAGGCCGCCTGGATCCTGTTCTGGGCCATACTGCTCACCCTGATTCTGTTTTTCCCGATAGTGATTGCTGCCCTGGTAGGAAAGCGGGGGGACGCAGCATTTCATGGCACCCAGATCTATGCCTGGATCATACTGAAAGTCTGCGGTATCCGGCTCAAGGTGCGTGGCAAGGAAAACATCGAACCGGGCCAGCGCTACGTGATTCTGAGCAACCATGCTTCCTATTTTGATCCGCCCGCGCTGGTACTGGCCCTTGGGCTGCAGTACCGTTGGGTGATCAAGAAGGAATTGCGCAAGGTGCCTCTGTTCGGATTGGCCCTGGAGACTTCCCGGAATCTTTTTATTGATCGCTCCAAGGGCAGCGACGCGCTGGAAAGCATCAAGCGAGGCGTTGGCCAGCTTCCGGACGGCACCAGCATACTGATGTTCCCGGAGGGTACCCGTTCGTGGGATGGCAAGTTGCTGCCCTTCAAGAAGGGGGGCTTTGTTATCGCCAAGGACGGTCAGCTTCCGATACTTCCCGTCACCATTTGCGGTTCTCACCAGCGTTTGCCGAAGGGGACTGCGGCGTTCAGCCCTGGTGAGATTGAAATCGTGATCCACCCTCCGATGGCGTCCGGGGCTTTGCCTCTGGAGGACCTGATGACGGACGTTCGCAACAGCATCGCATCGTCCCTCTGAAACAGAAAACCCGGCCGTCAGGCCGGGTTGCGATGGTCAGGTGAGCTGCCCGACTTACTGGGCGAAAATGGTCTCGTAGAAACGCATGGTGCCGTCCCAGGAGCGGGTTGCGGCCTCCTCGTCATAGCCAATCGGCATGCCGAATTCCTCGGCGACCTTGTCAGCGCCCGGGTTGGTGAATGAGTGCAGTACACCGGGGAAACTGACCAGCGTGAGGTCGACTTCGGCGTCCTGCATCTCTTTCACCAGGCCGGCCACCTGCTCTGAGGGAACCATCTGGTCGGCCCCACCGGTGTATACCTGAACCCTGGCTTTCACTTCACCGGCTTCTGCGGTGATTGGGCTGCCAAGAGCGCCGTGGTAGCTTACGACACCGTCCAGGTCCACGCCCATGCGTGCCATATTCAGGACCACCGCACCGCCAAAGCAGTAGCCTTGCGCAGCAATGCGGGAAGCATCAACACTCTCATGATTCTGCAGGATTTCCATCGCTTTCATGAACCGTGCCTTGACCTGGTCCATGTCCTTGGTTGCTTCCTGCATGAACTTCTGGGCGGTATCGGGATGGTCTGCCTGCTTGCCGGAGCCATACATATCCAGGGCAAACGCCGTGTAGCCAGCCGCCGCAAGCCGCTCAGCCTGATCCCGGGCGAATTCATTGTGGCCCCACCACTCATGGACCACCAGAACGCCCGGACGTTTCTCCTCGAATTCGTCATCCCAGGCCATGTAACCGGTGAACGTGGTCTCACCGACCTTGTATTCGACGGTCTTGGTTTGCATTTCTGCCATTACCTGCGTGCTCGCCATAGTAAGTGAGAGAGTTGCGGCTGCCGCTGCTGTTTTCAGGGTTGTCATAATCTGTCCTGCTCCTTTTGGGTCGGATTGTCTTCTTGTCGGGAAACCTACGCCCGGAAACGGTAAACCGATGCAATCAGTTGCCAATCCAGTATAGGACCTTTTGACTACACTACACCCAGGGACTCGCGAATCCGGACTGTTTTGGAGGTTTTGTATGAGAATCGGCGTGCCGAGAGAAATCAAGAACCGCGAATATCGCGTAGGCATGACACCGGCGGCTGTTCACGAGCTGTGTGGCCACAATCATGAGGTGTTTGTGGAAACCGGGGCTGGTGTTGCCATCGGATTTTCTGATGAGGATTACCGCGGGGCGGGAGCCCGTATTCTTGATACTGCCAGGGAGGTTTTCGACACGGCCGAGCTGATCGTCAAGGTCAAGGAGCCGCAGGCGGATGAGCGGGCGATGCTGAAGCCGGAACACACACTCTTCACCTACCTTCATCTGGCTCCGGACAAGGCGCAGACCGATGACCTGGTAAAGTCTGGCGCCACGTGTATAGCCTATGAAACGGTCACCGACCGTGCGGGCCACCTGCCCCTCCTCGCGCCGATGTCGGAAGTGGCGGGCCGAATGTCGATCCAGGCCGGCGCCCACTGTCTGGAGAAGGCCATGGGTGGGCGCGGCGTATTGCTGGGTGGCGTGCCCGGTGTCAGCCCGGCCAGGGTTGCGGTGGTCGGTGGTGGTGTCGTTGGCCAGAACGCTGTTGCCATGGCGGTGGGTCTTGGCGCCCAGGTCACAGTGCTGGACCGGAATATGGAGGTTCTACGACAGCTGGATCATCTCTACGGCAACCGAATAACCACACTGTTTTCCACGGCCCAGACCCTCGACCAGGCCGTAACCGAGTCGGATCTTGTTGTTGGCAGTGTTCTCATTCCCGGAGCCTCGGCGCCCAAGCTGATTACCCGTGACATGGTCCGTCGTATGCCGGAGGGGAGCGTCATCGTGGACGTTGCCATTGACCAGGGCGGGTGTACCGAAACATCCCGGGCCACGACCCACGACGACCCCACGTATATTGTTGATGGTGTGGTACATTATTGCGTGGCAAATATGCCGGGTGCTGTTGCGCGTACCTCGACACTGGCGCTGAATAACGTGACGTTACCCTTTGTGGCGGCCCTGGCCAACAAGGGTCCGGACCGGGCGATGAAGGAAGATCCACATCTTAGGGCCGGGCTGAACGTGGCTGCCGGCAAGGTGACCTACAGGGAAGTGGCAGAGGCGACCGGGCACCCATACACAAACCCTGAATCCCTGCTGGGATCCTGAGTGTGAAACCCTCGGAGAAACCATGAAACTGATCGGATCCACCACTTCGCCTTACGTTCGGCGCATTCGTATCCTGCTGGATGAAGAACCCTATGAATTCGTCAATCTCAATATCTATGGTGAAGGTCGGGATGAACTGCGGCGAAACAATCCGACCCTGAAAATTCCGGTGCTCGAAGACGGCGGTCAGGAAATCTATGACTCCCGTATCATTGCCCGTTACATCAGTGCCAAGCAGGGTCGTGACCCACTGACCTGGGATCAGGAGAACCAGTTGACCATGGTCGATGGTGCCAATGACTCCGCCGTCACCATGCTGCTCTCGGAAAAGTCCGGCATTGATACCAGCCAGGACCTGATGTTCTACAACCTTCAGCGTGAACGCATCATGATGACTCTGCGCACGCTGGCGGCAATGGCGGAAGAGGGGCAATTCGAGACCTGGAATTACCCGGCCATCTGTCTGTACTGCCTGGTGGATTGGCTGGACTTCAGAGATCTGGTGGATTTTTCGGGTGTGGAAAGCCTGTTGTCCTACCGTGACAGCCACAGGGACTTCCCGTGGGTTGCCGAGACCGATCCCCGCAATTCCTGATTCTGGGCGGCCGGCAACCGCCGGCTGCCTATTCCATAATTTAAGTTGAAATTAAGCCTTCTGGAAGGTTGCAGAAGCTATTCTGTGCTTTTATCTTTGGTCATTACTTAATCATTTAAGTGCTCATTACGGACTCTGGTCCGATTTTTTTGAGCTGTTGACTTAATGCATTAAGTTTCAGATAAATTGCATTAAAACAGACCTTACAAAAACAATACGAGGTTCCAATCGATGTTTTCTGGTAAAGCACCAAACCGCAATCCCCTGGCCGCAGCAGTCTCCATGAGCCTTCTGGCCTCGATGCCTCTGGCCGCCCAGGCCCAGGACAGCGTGGAAGAACGCCTTGCCGCGCTGGAAGAAAAACTGGCCGAAGTTGAGCCCCAGGCCACAGGTGCCGAGGGATTCTCTTTCAACACCTACGCACGCTCCGGACTGTTGCTGAATGGCGACCTTCAGAGTGCTCCGGGCGGACCCTACCTCACGCCTGCCGGCTCCGTTGGTGGCGCAGTGGGTCGCCTTGGCAATGAGCCCGACACCTATCTTGAGGCAATACTCAATTACAAGCAGGAAGCCGAGAACGGCACCAAATCCCACTATCGCCTGATGATTGCCGATTCCACCACTTCCAGTAACGACTGGACAGCCGGTGATGGCGCCCTGAATGTTCGTCAGGCCTACGTGGAATTCAGTGACGTTGCCGGTTTTTCCGGAATCTTCCGGGATTCTGCCATCTGGGCCGGGAAACGGTTTGACCGCGACAATTTCGACATCCACTGGCTCGACAGCGATTTCATCTTCCTCGCCGGCCTTGGCGCGGGCCTATACGATGTGAAGTTCACCGAATCGGTGAAGTCCAACTTTTCTCTCTATGGCCGGAGCTTCATTGATTTCCCGTCCGACCCGCAAACCGCAACGGAAACCTCCAGCACCGACAGTTTGATCCTTACCGCCAACAACTATTTCGGCAACGTTCAGTGGATGCTCAACGGCATCAACGCCCAGGACAACGAGAGCCGGGTTGTGGGTGGCGTACAGGAAGCGGCAGACACGGGCTTTCACACCATGCTGGCCTACCACGGCAGTGACTTCTTCGGTTTGTCCGACGGCAACTTCAAAGTGGCAGTGATGCACGGTCAGGGTCTCGGGGCCGAGACCAAGAACATCGGTGCCGATGGGGATCTGCACGAGGATGCCGTGAGCACTCGCCTGGGTATCTACGGAACCACTTACCTGAGCGAGAACTGGCGCATCGCCCCCGCGATCCTGGCGGAAACCAGCGAAGACCGCTACATCAAGGGGGATGATTACCAGTGGCTGACGTTCAATACCCGACTGGCCCACGAGATCGGCAGCAACTTCGAGATGCAGTACGAGGCCTCCTGGCAGACCATGGATATCACACCGCTGGGCTACGCCGGCCGCAATGCGGTCGATGGTGACTATTCCCGGTTTACCGTAGCCCCAACCTTCAAACCTCAGGTCGGCGGCTTCTGGAACCGGCCGGAGATCCGTGTATTCGTCAGCTACTCCACCTGGGATGACGAGCTCGACGGCTATGCCAGCGGCGACGCTCTGGGTGACGCGGAAACAGACTTTACCAGTAGTCAGTGGACCTTTGGTACGCAAATGGAAATCTGGTTCTGAAACCGACAATAACAAATCGAGGTGACTAACATGTCCAGATTCAATCGTAACCTGTGGCTGGCCGGCAGCCTGGCGGCTTTTGCCTTTGCCGGCAGCGTGCAGGCCAAGACCATCACCATCTCCTGCGGCGCCGTGGGAGCCGAGAAGCAGCTCTGTGAGGAAGGTACCCAGGCATGGGCGGATCAGACCGGCCATGAGGTGAAGGTGGTTTCCACGCCCAACTCAGCGACTGAACGCCTTTCGCTCTACCAACAGCTTCTGGCAGCCCAGTCCGAGGACGTCGACATCTTCCAGATCGACGTGGTCTGGCCGGGCATGCTGGCCCAGCACCTGGTGGACCTTTCGGAGTACACCAACGGTGCCGAGGGTGCCCACTTCGAGTCCCTGGTCCAGAACAACACCGTGGATGGCCGGCTGGTGGCCATGCCCTGGTTTACCGACGCAGGCGTGCTTTAT
>JAWWAT010000021.1:0-18284 GCA_033721635.1 Marinobacter sp.
CTGCCGGTCGACGAAGCGCTCCCCTTTGGTTTCACTACCGATGAAAACGCCGTGGTTCTCGCCTGGGATATCACACCCGGACACTATCTTTATCGCGAACGTGTAAGCATCACCGCCACCAATCCCGATGTTGAAGTTGGTGAGCCCGTGTTTTCAGCACCCGGAACGGTGACCGAGGATGAATTCTTCGGCAAGACCACGGTCTTTTTCGATCCGATTGAAGCCCGCGTTCCGATCTCGCTGCCAGCCGGAGTCCGGGAGGCACAACTGCAGGTAACCTATCAGGGCTGCGCCGAGGCGGGGCTCTGCTACCCGCCTCAGACCCGGGATGTACTTTTCTATCAGGGGAGTGGGAACTCTGGCTCGCCAGCAGCGTCGGCAGCGGGCATTTCAGGGGCGGGCAGCGCGCCCGTGAACACTGAAACCGCCACCGGACTGGCAGGCTTCCTGGCACAGCAATCGACGCTCGTCATTGCGGGCGTGTTTCTGCTGCTGGGGCTGGGATTAACCTTCACCCCCTGTGTGCTACCGATGGTACCGATCATTTCATCGCTGGTTTCCGGGAGAAACACCCGGACAACCAGCCATGCCCTGCTCCTGTCGGGTAGCTATGTCCTCGGCATGGCACTGACCTATGCAGCAGCCGGCGTACTGACTGGCCTGCTCGGAGCCAGCTTTAATTTACAGGCACAACTGCAATCACCCTGGGTTTTGAGCGTCTTCGCCTTGCTGTTCGTGGTCTTTGCCCTGTCCATGTTCGATCTCTTCGAAATCCAGCTGCCACGCTTCATTCGTGAGCCACTCAATGATGCCAGTCATCGGCTCACCGGCAGCCGGGTATTCAGCATATTCGGCATCGGCGCCCTGTCAGCCCTGATCGTCTCACCCTGTGTTTCAGCGCCTCTGGCCGGCAGCCTGCTGTATATCTCCACAACCCAGGACGCCGTGATCGGCGGAGTAGCCCTGTTTGCACTGGGCCTTGGCATGGGCATCCCGCTCATTCTCGTGGCGGTCGGGGGGCGCAAATTGCTGCCGACCACCGGCCACTGGATGACCGCTGTGAAGCACTTCTACGGTGTAATGTTACTGGCCGTGGCAATCTGGCTGGTGGAGCGCCTGGTACCTGGTTGGCTGGCACTGACGCTCTGGGGCCTTCTGATCGCCATAACCGGTGTACAGCTTGGCGCCTTTGATGCGGCCAGAGCCGGCTGGGAACGGACGCGGAAGGGGCTGGGCCTGGTTCTGTTTGCCTATGGCCTGGCGCTGCTAGCCGGGGCTGTGGCCGGGGCCAATGACCCGTTGAAACCTCTGGCGCCCTTTACCGTCGCCTCCACGTCGTTCGGCGGTGCCGGCAACGCGGGTGTCCAGCACGCCGATTTCGTGCGCGTCGAACAGCCCCGTGAGATCGAGGCGATGCTCCAACGGGCCCGCGAACAGGGCAGACCCGTTCTGCTGGATTTCTACGCCGACTGGTGCATCTCCTGCAAGGTTATGGAACGCAATGTGTTCAGCAAGCCGGAGGTCATCCAGGCGCTTGGCCCTTACACCCTGCTGCAGATCGATATGACCGACAACACCCCGCAACAGCAGGCAATGCTGGACGAACTTGGCCTTTTTGGCCCCCCTGCGATTCTTTTCTATCGCAGTAACGGCCAGGAGCTGCCCCAGCACAGGGTGCTCGGAGAAATGGATCGGGAGGAATTCCTCGACCACCTCCGGAGACTGGACTCAGAGGTATAGAACAGGGGCTACTCCCCCCGGCGTATCAGGTAGATGAACAGATCGTCGGATTCGGCTTGATGGACCAGCTCGTGGCCGAGAAACTGGCAGAAACGGGGGATATCCCGGGTGGTGGAAGGATCGGTGGCCACAACCCGCAACACGCCACCGGGTTGAACATCGTTAATACGGTTATGCAGCATCATGACCGGCTCCGGGCAGAACAGGCCCCTGGCATCCAGCTCTGCATCGTATTCGATTGCACTCACACTACATCTCCTGTCGTTGAACCTGATTTTTCGTAAAAACCTGCTAAATTATTGTTTATAACAGTTAAAACACTTGGAGGTTTGTCATGATCCGGGTTCTGATCGAACGTCATATTGCTGAAACCCTGGAGGAAGCTTACGAAGAACGTTCCCGTAAGGTTCTGCAACAGGCTGTGAGTGCGCCCGGCTTTATTTCCGGAGAAACCCTCGCAGACAGCCATGACCCCAATCATCGGTTTACCCTGGCCAATTGGCGATCTGAAGCAGATTGGGACCGCTGGTTTCACTCCGATGAACGCCGCGAGCTCATGCTGGAGCTCGTCCCCATGATGGATGAGGAGGAACACATCACCGTGCTCGAGCAAAGCGCCTTCTAGCCGGTCCGCTCAATAAAACAGGTGATTTCTTCCCGGTCATGATACAAGTGGCGGGCCTTGAGACGAAAGCCAATGCCCGCCGCACTCAGGCCATTCAAGAGTATATCCCGGCAGATCAACCATTCGTCGTACCGCTTCTTCATCGGCAACTTGAGATTGAATACCGTGTAACGACAAAGTCCCTCGCCGAGCCAGGTTACAGCCAGATTCGCAGTTTTCCGGGGCTGATCCACAATATCGCAGACCATCCAGTCGATCCCCCTTCTGGGGCGCCAGCCATAGCCATCCGCTTCCACATGCTCCACCTGCCCCGACGCCATCAGATCGGGGTCCATG
Organism: Marinobacter sp.; assembly: GCA_033721635.1. Classification (GTDB taxonomy): domain Bacteria; phylum Pseudomonadota; class Gammaproteobacteria; order Pseudomonadales; family Oleiphilaceae; genus Marinobacter. The sequence continues at coordinate 2,702 of JAWWAT010000021.1, forward strand.
GGACCGTTGTCGACAGCGGTTACCATCATGCCCTGGCGCACGAGCTGCCAGGTCCAGCCGCCTGGGGCGGCCCCCAGATCCGCGGCTTTTTTGCCGCCACCAAGGTAGTCCAGTTCCTGATCAGGTGGAAGAAAGACCTTCCAGGCTTCCTCAAGCTTCAGGGCGGACCGACTGGGTGCCGAGGCTGGCAGACGAAGCCGCGGTATACCACCGACATACCGGGCGCGGTTATCCGCAAGACTGAAGCCGACAACCACCGAGGCGAAATCCGGCAGGAAAACCTCAAGGCGCGCCGGGGCCGAAGCATTCTGGTCAGCCTTGAGCAGGCCAGCTCCCCGCAGGCCCCGGGAGAGAGGCGCTACCCACTTCCGGGCAAAATTGCCAAGGTCACCATCCGTGTTGTTTTCCGGCAACCGGACTTCCAGCCGCGCACAACCGGGGTAACCGCGACCGAGCCCCCTGAGCCCCTCTATCACCGCACCAACACGGTCTGCTTCCGGGAGACTGAATTCCCCAAGCACCACCATCCAGTCACGGACGAAAACCAGATCATCAAGGGCGACACGCGCCATCAGATCGTCCGGAGTTTCAGGTGCAGCCGGGTAGTAACGCACCAGCCCCCGATCTTTGACCGGCTCGAAATAGCCGAAAATACCCCGTTCCGCAGCGGAGTCAGTTATTTCACGGCCAGCTTCGGTTTCAAAGCCGGGCCGACAAAACACAAGAATCTGTTCCATGCACTACCCGCAATAAGGTCTGGAGACCAACCCGCAAAAGTTGAATCTGTTTAACAGCGCAGATTGTCCTCTATAGCTACACTTCCCGCTCTGATAACCGCGGGAAGTACTGAATGTCGTCCGTTTTGCGCTCGATTGTCATTATCAGCCTGTTGCTGATCCCTGCCCTGGCATTGCCAGATACTGGATCCGTCCTGGCGGGATGCCCCACCCTGGAGGCAACCGATAGTGCAGCCCGCGCATCCCTTATGCAATACGTCTGTTATTACAGCGCCCCTCCCGGCGCACCCGGCCATGACGCAATGGCACCGGACGAGCTACCCGCCGATATCCAATGGACACCGTCAAACGGGCGGGACCTGGTTTTCAGTCACACCAGTTCCGTGTACTGGGTCCATCTGGACGTCAGGAATTCCGGGGCCGAGCGTGCTGTCTGGTATCTGAAGCTCAATTACCCCCTGCTGGACGAGGTCACTTTCTGGCAAACGGCGAAGGATACGACAGAGACGATTGCTACCGGAGACCAACGGCCGTTTGCATCACGGGCAGTGGATTACCGGTATTTCCTGCTTCCCGTCACGCTGGATGGCGGTGAGACCCGCTCTTTAACCCTCCGTGTTCACAGCAATGGCGCCCTGAACGTGCCACTCAGTTTCGAGACCGCTGCAGAAGTCATTTCAGGCAGCAATCACCTCACCCTTACCCACGGACTCTTCTACGGGGCGCTTCTGGTCTTTGCCGTCTTCAACCTGCTGCTCTTCTTCAGCTCCGGGACCGGCTACTACTTCTACAACGCCTTTTACCTGGCAGCGCTCGGGCTTTTCCTGTTCGCCATGGGTGGCTTTGCCAACCAGTATTTCTGGCCGGACAACGCCAGCTTTGCCAATACCTCGATTCCCCTGTCGCTGTCACTTTGCGCCCTGGCCATGATACTTTTTGGCCGCTCGTTCCTGGAAATTGACAAAGGAACAATTCCTGAGACCGCCCTCAAGGGGCAGGCCTGGTTATGCATCGGGTTTCTGGCTCTGACCCTGGTACTGCCTTACAACAAGACAATTCTGCTTAACACCGCCCTTGCGCTGACCGTCATTTCAAGCCTGTTCATTATTGCGGCAATTCGATGGCGGCAAGGCTATCAGCCTGCCATGTGGTACCTGCTTGCCTGGCTGATCATGCTGGTTGGTGGCCTGATATACGCCCTGGCGGCCTTCGGCTATCTGACTGACTTCCTGGCGCGGGAAGCTCTGATGCAATCGGCGGTGGGTGGACAGGTCATTCTGCTCAACTATGCCATGGTACAGCGGTGGCGCCTTCTCAACCAGAAGCTGCTGGACGTGGAGCAAAGCGCAAGGACCGAGCTGGAATTCAAGGTCCACGAACGCACCGCCCAGTTGCGAAACACCATGCGGGAACTGGAGAAGGCCAACCGAAAACTGTCAACCATGAGCCTCAACGACGCGCTTACCGGCCTGCATAACCGAAGGCATCTGGACAATATTTTCCCGGAGCTGTGTGCCGAAGCCCGCCGCACGGGCAACCCGCTCACGCTGGCCCTGGTAGACGCTGACCATTTCAAGAACATCAACGATACCTGGGGCCACGGATTTGGTGACACCTGCCTTCAATTTATCGCCGAAATGCTCACCCGCCACGTAAAACGCCCGAGGGATGTCGCTATCCGGTTTGGCGGTGAGGAGTTCGCGCTTTTGCTGCCAGGCACCACCGCCACTGGAGCCAGGAAGGTCTGCCAGGCTCTGCTTGCCGACATTGCGAACACGCCGCTGCTGGCGCCGGACGGCACCGACGTGAGAATGACCCTCAGCGCCGGTATCGCTTCGCTTCGCCAAGGCGAAGATCAGAGCCAGCTATTCGAGAGAGCGGATGAAGCCCTGTACCGGGCGAAGAGTGAAGGCCGCAACCGTGCCCTGCTCTCTGAGACCAGCGAAGTGCAGTAATCGTCAGGTCGCCAGCTCCTGATCAACAAAGGCGCGGGTTTCCCGGGCCGCTTCGGCGATTAGCTCGCTTTGGGTATGAGGCTGGCTTTTTAGTGGCTGGAAATCATGATTTCCACCCTCCAGCCAGTGTAGCCGGATCGCTGCGAGCTCCTCTTCATGGCCGGCCATTTCGGCGCGTTTGCCAAATGGATCCCTTGTTCCCTGCAAGACCAGCATGGGCGATTTCAATTCCTGAAAGTGCCCGGTGCGCCAGCGGTCCAGCTTGCCTGGTGGGTGGAACGGGTAGCCAAAGCACGTGACGCCATCGATCCCACTGCGCTGGCTGGCCAGAATGCTCGCCATGCGCCCACCCATGGATTTGCCGCCCACCAGAACCTTGCATCCGGCTCCAAGTTCGGCGCGAACCACATCAACCACACGGGAGAAATGCGCAAGCAATGCCGGCTCCCGATCCGGCGGGCGCTTTCGGCCGTCCACTCGCCGCTTCTGCATATAGGGGAACTCGAAACGGACGTTCACGATGCCTTCCCGGCTGAGTGCCAGAGAAAGCTCCTCCATAAAGGTAGAATCGGCCGGCGCCCCAGCGCCGTGAGCCAGAATCAATACAACTTCAGGACGACTTTCATAGCCTTTGGTCTTAATCAACTCCACAGAATTCACCTCGTCCAATTAAGCGACTATCATTGCACTCAGGCAACACCTATTACCGGCGCTGACACAACTCCAATAACGGCACTGAAAAGGAAGCCATGTTGCTGATTTCGGCGCATTTGACGGATGTCAGGAGTTGACCTGAGTCATTGCAAACAGCTAATCGTTTCTCCATACTTGCGCCCGCATATTTCCCCACTTTAAACCCATTGGTAAGGCTATGAGCACAGTAAATGCAAACCTGACATACAACTACAAGGTGGTGAGACAATTCGCCATCATGACAGTGGTATGGGGTATTGTAGGTATGGCGCTGGGTGTGCTAATCGCAGCACAGCTGGTCTGGCCGTCCCTCAACCTCGATCTGCCCTTTACCCACTTCGGCCGTCTCCGGCCGCTGCATACCAACGCCGTCATCTTCGGCTTTGGTGGAAGTGCCCTGTTTGCTACCTCCTATTATGTCGTGCAACGCACCTGCCAGGCTCGACTGATTTCGGATAGCCTGGCTGCGTTCACATTCTGGGGCTGGACAGCGATTATTATCGCGGCAGCCATTACCCTGCCAATGGGCCTTACCACTTCCAAGGAATACGCAGAACTGGAGTGGCCCATCGATATCGCCATCGCCGTCGTCTGGGTGACATATGCTCTGGTGTTCTTCGGAACCATCATGAAACGGGCCACCCCGCACATCTATGTGGCCAACTGGTTCTATGGCGCCTTTATTCTGACTGTTGCGGTGCTTCATATCGGGAACAACATGGCGCTTCCAGCCAGTGCCTTCAAGTCCTACTCGGCCTATGCGGGCGTTACCGACGCCATGATGCAGTGGTGGTACGGACATAACGCGGTAGGTTTCTTCCTGACCGCAGGTTTCCTGGGCATGATGTACTACTTCGTTCCCAAGCAGGCCAATCGTCCAGTTTACTCCTATCGCCTGTCGATCGTTCACTTCTGGGCCCTGATCGCCACCTACGTATGGGCCGGCGGCCACCACCTGCACTACTCCGCGCTGCCGGACTGGGCGCAGACAGCCGGCATGGTTATGTCCCTGATTCTGCTCGCGCCTTCCTGGGGCGGCATGATCAACGGCATGATGACTCTGTCAGGCGCATGGCACAAACTGCGCACAGACCCGATTCTGCGCTTTCTGGTGGTTTCCCTGTCGTTCTATGGCATGTCCACCTTTGAAGGTCCGATGATGTCCATCAAGACCGTGAACGCACTCTCCCACAATACTGACTGGACCATCGGCCACGTTCACTCCGGTGCTCTGGGTTGGGTAGCCATGATCAGTATCGGCGCTGTTTATCACCTGATTCCGAAGCTTTGGGGCGTGCAGGCCATGTACAGTACTGCAATGATCAACGTGCACTTCTGGCTGGCCACTGTTGGCACCGTACTCTACATCGTTGCAATGTGGGTCAACGGCATCATGCAGGGCCTGATGTGGCGTGCGGTTAACGAAGACGGCACCCTGACCTACAGCTTCGTTGAATCTCTTGAGGCATCCTACGCCGGCTACTTTGTCCGGTTCATCGGCGGCGCCATCTTCCTTTCCGGCATGCTGATCATGGCCTACAACGTGTACATGACCGTGCGTCAGAAAGATGCGGTTGCGCAAGATAACGCGGCAACTCAGCCGGCGTAACGGGAGAGAGATCAGATGAAACACGAAATTGTCGAAAAAAACCTTGGTCTGATGATCGTCCTGATCATCCTGACCATCAGTGGTGGCTTTCTGGCCGAAGTGGTGCCCCTGTTTTTCCAGAAAGAAGTCAACGAGCCGGTAGAGGGGCTCGAGCCCCTGTCAGCGCTCGAACTGGAAGGTCGGGACATCTACATCCGCGAAGGCTGCCACGTGTGCCATACCCAGCAGATCCGCCCGTTCCGCGCGGAAACCGAGCGGTATGGCCACTACTCCGTTGCGGGCGAGTTTGTTTATGACCGCCCCTTCCTGTGGGGCTCCAAGCGCACCGGTCCGGATCTGGCCCGTGTTGGCGGTCGCTACTCTGATGCCTGGCAGCGCCAGCATCTGTACGACCCGCGCAGCGTAGTGCCTGAATCCAACATGCCGGCATTCCCCTGGCTGTTCGAAGACAGGATCGATCACACCAAGACCGCTGCCAAGCTGGAGACACTTCAGACTCTGGGCGTGCCCTACACCGACGAGCAGATTGCCGAGGCAGCCGCTCAAGTAGAAGGCAAATTCGAAATCGAAGCGCTGGTCGCGTACCTGCAACAGCTGGGTACTGTGATTTCAGACAGACGGTGAACCATGGATATTAATGAGTTACGCGGCATTCACACACTTCTGGTAATGGCGGTTTTCCTGGGAATCGTCTGGTGGGCCTACAGCGCCCACCGCAGGAAGGCCAACGATGAGGCAGCTCACCTGCCCTTCGACGATGACGACGTGGAAAAGCGTACGCTCGAACAGGAAAAAACGGAGAAAAAAGAATGAGTACCTTTTGGAGCATCTGGATCAGTGTGATCGTGCTCGGTACCGTGTTCGGCTGCTGGTGGCTGCTCTGGGCAACCCGCAAGAGCCAGACAACCGATACCGAAACCGACCGCACCATGGGCCATTCCTTTGATGGCATTGAGGAATACGATAACCCACTGCCCAAGTGGTGGTTTTACCTGTTCCTCGCCACCTGTGTTTTCGCCCTCGGTTACCTGGCCCTCTACCCGGGACTGGGCAACTACAAGGGCCTGCTTGGCTGGACTTCCACCAATCAGTGGGAAGCAGAGGTCGCCGAGGCTGAGGAGAAATATGGGCCGATATACGCTCAGTACGGTGAAACTCCGGTTCCCGAACTGGCCGAGAACAGCGATGCCATGAAAATTGGCCAGCGTCTGTTTGCCAACAATTGTGCGGTCTGTCACGGCTCTGCCGCTCGTGGCCAGATTGGCTTCCCCAACCTGACCGACGACGACTGGCTGTGGGGCGGAACGCCGGAAGCGATCCTGGAAACCCTGCACAATGGTCGTATGGGTAATATGCCGGCCAAAGGCACCATGCCCAACATGACCAACGAGCAGGTGGACCAGGTAGTCAACTATGTTCTGAGCTTCAGTGGCCGGGAAAAGGATGCCGAAGCCGCAAAAGCCGGCGAACAGGTTTACGCACAAGCCTGCGTGGCCTGCCATGGCCCCGAAGGCAAAGGCATGCAAGCCATGGGAGCACCCAACCTGACGGACGACACCTGGCTCTATGGTTCAACCTACGAGTGGATCAAGGAGACGGTCATGAACGGCCGGCAGAACCAGATGCCCGCACAGGATCGTCTGCTTTCCGACGATCAGATTCAGATTCTCGCGGCTTACGTCTACAGCCTCTCGAACTGAGTCAGCCGGCCGGGGCCAGCCCCCGGCCAGGTCTTTTCAAGCCTGTGTCTGCCCTTGCGGGCACAGCGTTGAGAAGATCAGCAGCCCCAAGGCATGTTGCCCCGCATTACCATATCCCTGGAGGTAACGATGAGCAGTGAGATTCCGGTCAAACAGGTTGACCCATCCTCTGACCCCTCCGACAAAAACAATAAATCCGGAACCGTCGATCTATACGCAAGCCGTAAGAAAATTTACGTCAAAGAAGTTACAGGCTTTTTCCAGCGCATTCGCAACGTCAGCCTGACGTTACTGATGGGTATGTATTTTGCCTTCGTCTGGTTCACTCTGGACGGGCAACCGCTGATCCATTTTGACCTTCCTGCTCGTGAATTCCATCTATACGGGGCAACCTTCTACCCGAAGGATTTCATTCTTCTCTCGGGTATGCTGATTATCTGCGCCTTTGGCCTGTTCTTCATCACTACCCTGTTCGGTCGGGTCTGGTGCGGCTACACCTGTCCTCAGACAGTCTGGACCTTCATTTTCATGTGGGTTGAGGAGCGCATTGAAGGCAGCCGCAACAAGCGCATGAAACTGGATAAAGCGCCCCGCTCGACAGAAAAGGTCGTCAAAAAATCGGCCAAGCACGCGGTCTGGTTTCTGATTGCACTTGCCACGGGCCTGACCTTTGTGGGCTATTTCTACCCGATTCGCGAACTGATCGCGGATCTTTTCACCCTGCAGGCCAACGGCTGGGCCTATTTCTGGGTTGGCTTCTTTACCGTCGCCACCTACCTCAATGCCGGCTGGATGCGAGAGCAAGTGTGTCTTTACATGTGCCCGTACGCCCGCTTCCAGTCGGTAATGTTTGACCCCAACACCCGCGTGGTTTCCTACGATCCGAATCGCGGCGAGCCACGGGGCGGTCGCAAAAAAGGTGTGGATCCCGCCGAGGCCGGGCTGGGCGACTGCATCGACTGCGGCCAGTGTGTTCAGGTATGTCCCACCGGGATTGATATCAGGGACGGCCTCCAATACGAGTGTATTGGCTGTGCGCTCTGCATTGATGCCTGTGACGAGATCATGGACAAGATGAATTACCCCAGGGGGCTGATCCGTTACACCACGGAAAATGAACTTGAAGGCAAGCCTTCCAAACTCCTGCGGCCAAGAACCTTCGGGTATGGCGCGGTGCTGTCACTGATGATTGCCGCCATTATCTTTACGATCGCCACCCGAGTGCCGGCCCAGATGGATGCGCTCCGCGACCGCGGTGCTCTCTACAGTTTCAATGGCGAGGGACGGATTGAGAATTCCTACACGCTGAAAATCGCCAATATGACGGAAGTTCCCCAGACCTTCACTCTGTCCGTGACTGGCCTGGAGGACATCAGGATACTGACGGACACGTCGGTAACCGTTGAAAGCGGTGAAAACCGCTCACTGCCGACCGTCGTCGACGTACCACCGGAATCCATTACCGAATCCAATAACGATATCCTGTTCAGGGCGCAATCCGAGACAGATTCTTCGCTGAGCCTTGAAACTGAAAGCCGGTTTGTTGGTCCAACCCGCTGATTTCCGACTTTGCGATGTCGACCGTTTAGACGAGAACGAGATTTTATGACAACCGAAACACCCGTAGCACCCTGGTACCGCCAACCCTGGTTCTGGTTCCTGCTGATTTTTCCGGGCGCATCCATCATTTACTGCGCCGTTGCCATCACTATCGCTGTCAGCACTGAAAATGCGATGGTCACCGACGACTGGTCCAAGGAGGGTCGGGGAATCAACATGTCCATCGCGAGAGACCAGAAGGCCGCGGATCTCGGAATGGAGGCTCAGATTGATTTCCAGAATCGAAACATCACTGTCGATCTGAGCACCGTTGAAGGTCCGGCGGATTTCCCCTACCTGATCCTCAACCTGTTCCACCCGACGCTTTCCGACAAGGACCGCACCATCCAGTTTCAGCAAATCGCTCCCGGGCGCTTTGCCGGCAAGCTCCTTAACGACATCGATGGCCGCTGGTACTACGACCTGCGAGGTCCCGCCAACGAGTGGCGCCTGAAAGGCGAAGCCTGGTTACCGGCTGAAGACGGAATCAGAGTCAAGGCCGGGGAGTCTGCCCAAGGTTGACCAGCCTGGATTGCTTTCACTGCGGTGAGCCGGCCGACGGTGAACCGCCCATAACCCTTGAGCTTGAAGGCGCTACCCGCCACTTCTGCTGCCAGGGCTGCAAAGCGGTGTGCCAGACTATTCGTAGCGAGGGTCTGGCCGGGTTCTATGATTTCCGGACCAAACCGGCCGTCACCCCAAAGCAGCTGACCCCGGCGGAACTGAACCGAATCAGAGAGCTTGATCACCCTCTGGTTCAGGAGTCGTTCGTTGCACCGGTAAAAGGCGCACAGGAAGCGCAATTGCTGATTGGCGGCATTACCTGTGCTGCCTGTATATGGCTGCTTGAAAACCACATGAAGCAGCAACCCGGTGTTGACTCCTTCTCCGTGAACCATACCACCCAGCGTGCGCGACTGGTCTGGTCCCCGGATCAGGCTCGGCTCAGTGACCTGCTGATCGCGATCTATGAGCTCGGTTACACCGCCCGCCCCTACCAGGCAGATGAGGCGGAACAGGCGCTCAAGGCCGAACATCGATCCATGCTCATCCGGGTCGCCATTGCCGGGATTGGCTCGTTTCAGAGCATGATGCTGGCATTCCCACTCTATTTCGAACTGGTCAGCGAGCTCTCGCCAGAATTCGTCAGTTTCTTCCGGTGGTTCAGCCTGCTGGTGGCCACCCCCGTGGTTCTCTACAGCGCCGCTCCCTTTTTCCGAAACGCCCGCAGGGATATTCAGAGCCGGCACCTGACCATGGATTTGCCGGTTGCCATCGCCATCGGGCTTGCCTACCTCGCCAGTGCCTGGGTGACCATCGTTGGCGGCGAGGAAGTCTACTTCGAGTCCGTGTGCATGTTTACCTTCTTCCTGCTCCTGGGTCGTTACATCGAAGTGCAGGCCCGCTACCGTGCGGGGCTGACCGGTAACGCCCTGGCGGGGTTTCAGCCGACCGTTGCCACCCTTGTTAACGGTGAGGATACGGATATTGTCCCGGCCCACCAGATTCGGCCCGGCGATATCGTTCGAGTTCGGCCTGGTGAGACTCTGCCGGTTGATGGAGAAATCGTGCGCGGAGAGTCTACCCTGAATGAGGCTGCGTTGACGGGCGAGTATCTGCCCGAAACCCGCTACCCCGGGGATACCGTTCATGCCGGCAGTGTTAACGGCGAGAATCCGCTCGATGTCCGGGTTTTGAAAGCGGGCGCGCAAACCCGTCTCTCGGGCATTCTCCGGGTGCTGGACCGAGTGCAATCCGAAAAACCCCAGGTCGCGATGATGGCCGATCGGATGGCGGGCAAGTTTGTCGGGCGGGTACTCATCCTGGCCCCGGTGGTCTGGATAGGCTGGTGGCTTGCCGGTGCCGATAACGCTTTCGACATCACGCTCTCTGTGCTGGTGGTTACCTGCCCCTGCGCGCTCTCCCTGGCCACACCGACTGCCATTACCTCGGCAACTGTCAGGCTCCGGCGGCTTGGTTTCCTCCCGACCCGGGGCCATACCCTGGAATCAATGAATACCATTGACACTGTGGTGTTCGATAAAACCGGAACACTGACAAGGGGCGAGCTAAGCCTGACCGGCACAACCATCGTTGGCAGCATGAATGAGCAAACTTGTCTCAACCTGGCTGCGGGCCTGGAGAAGTACTCGGAGCACCCCATAGCGAGAGTATTTCACCGCAGGACCACTGCGGCCGTGGAACATGTAGAAAACCACGTTGGTGGAGGTTTGTCAGGGCGCCTCGGGGATCGGCAACTGTTTATTGGCCACCGGGGGTTTGTCGAACAACATACCACCGCGCCAGCGCCGCAAACTGACCAGCATCAGGGTATGGAAATCTGGCTTGCCTCTGACCACGAGTGGCTGGCCTGTTTCAGGCTCGACGACCAACCCCGTGACGATGCCCGGGCAGCCGTCAAGGCTCTGCAGGATTCGGGCATCCGTACCCTGCTTCTCAGTGGTGATCGCTCCGGACATGTTAACCAGGTGGCCGCCATGCTGGGTATTGACGAGGCCATCGGGCAGGCTTCTCCAGAAGACAAGCTGGCAGTGCTGGAAAAGCTGCAAGCCGAAGGTCGACAGATCATGATGGTGGGTGACGGTCTGAACGATCTGCCATCAATGGCGGGCGCCGGTATCTCGGTGGCCATGGGGACGGCTGCCGACCTGACCCAGCTGAAAGCTGATGCAGTGCTGCTGAATGGTCAATTGCTGCAACTGGTCGAAGCGCTCAAGACCAGTCGCCAGACTCGGCACATCATCCGCCAGAATCTGTGGTGGGCTCTCATCTACAATGTGCTGGCGCTTCCCCTGGCTGCAGCGGGAATGGTTCCACCCTGGCTGGCAGCCATTGGCATGTCTCTCAGCTCTCTGGTGGTGGTTCTCAATGCACTGCGGCTTGGCAAGTCAACAAGGCCTCAGACTCAGGTCAATCCCAAGGTTGGCGCCCAGGCGCTGTCCTGATACCGTAACCCCATAGTCTTCGTTTACGAGGTTGCATCGTGCAAATCGTCATGTTTCTGGTCCCCCTGATGCTCATGCTTGTTGCGCTTGGCATTGCGCTGTTTGCATGGTCGGTCAAGAATGGCCAGTACGATGATCTCGAAGGCCCGGCCCATCGAATTCTCTACGATGACGACAAGGACATGATCCCGGACGACGCCCGTACCGATAAACCGGCCCCAGAGGAACAAACCTCGGGGGGAGAAACCGAAGTCAGCAAGAACGCCAACCCGGATGAGGATCAGTCCGAAAAAGGATGAATCCGGAACTCTACCTCAGTTACCCGAGTGCCTTCCTGATCGGACTGCTCGGCAGCACCCACTGTCTTGGCATGTGCGGTGGCATCAGCGCTTCTCTCTCCATGGCCCTGCCGGTAGGCCGGGGCTTCCGTTTCCGGCAAACCCTGATGCTTCTGGCCTTCAATTTCGGGCGCATCGGCAGCTATGTGATGATTGCAACGCTCGTTGCGCTGGCCAGTACCTCGGCCGCCAGCCAGTGGGCCTCTGCAGGCCTTGTACTTCGGACCCTGGCGGGACTGCTGCTGATCTTCATGGGGCTTTCCATGGGGCAATGGTGGCAGGGGATTCGCTACGTAGAACGGATTGGTGCGCCGATCTGGGCACGCCTTTCACCCCTGACCCGTCGCTTCCTGCCAGTAAACAACGGCGGACAGGCACTTGCTCTTGGAGCACTATGGGGCTGGCTGCCCTGCGGTCTGGTCTACAGCACCCTGGGGTGGGCGGCATTACAACCAACCGTGGGCTCGGCTGCGCTAACCATGCTGTTTTTCGGGCTTGGCACCCTGCCCTCGATGCTGGCCACGGGGTTCGCGGCCAACTGGATCCGGGGTTTACAGAGCCACCAGCTGTTCCGGAAGGTAACCGGCGGCCTGCTTATCCTGTTCGGCCTCTGGACGCTGCCTTTCCTGCACCTGACCGGGCACTAGCTGGCTAGATATTCAGAACGTCCAGGCGGCCAAAGTCTGGCGCTTCCTCGGGTTCCGCCGTCTGAACGGCCTGGCGCTTGCCCCCAAGACGCCTGCCCTCCTTGAAATCGTAGAGGTTGGTATCCGCCAGGTGCGAAGGTTCCACATTGCACATGGCCCGGAACATTGTTTCCAACCGTCCGGGATGCTGCTTGTCCCAGGTCTGGAACATGTCCTTGATCACTTGGCGCTGGAGATTCTCCTGGGAACCACAGAGGTTGCAGGGGATGATGGGGAATTCGCGGAGACCCGCGTAGCGGGCGATATCCTTTTCCCGACTATAGGCCAGCGGCCGAATAACCGTGTTGCGGCCATCGTCGCTATGCAGCACTGGAGGCATGGACTTGAGCTTGCCGCCGTAGAACATGTTCAGGAACAGGGTTTCCAGCAGATCGTCCCGGTGGTGACCCAGGGCAATCTTGGTAACCCCATGCTCTTCCGCGAAATTATAGAGAATTCCCCGGCGTAGACGACTACAGAGGCCACAGGTCGTCTTCCCTTCCGGCACTTTTTCCTTAACAATACTGTAGGTGTCCTTCTCGATGATGTGATACTCGATACCCATGGAGGAAAGGTATTCGGGCAACACCTCTTCCGGAAATCCGGGCTGCTTCTGGTCAAGGTTGACGGCAATCAGCTCGAACGAAACCGGGGCGCTCTTCTGCAGGTTAAGCAGAATATCGAGCATGGCGTAGGAGTCTTTGCCGCCACTTAGGCAGCACATGACTTTGTCGCCGGCTTCAATCATCGAGAAATCGGCAATCGCCTGCCCGACTTCGCGGCGCAGACGTTTCTGCAGCTTGTTCAACTCCAGCTTCTGGCGGCGCTCCCGCTCTGGGTTGAGAGACTGTTCGGAACTGGCGATCATTGCTTCGGACATACCAACTACGTTCATAAGGCAAGTGGACGTGGGATTATACGCGTCACATGGATTCAGGGACAGGATACAGACATGGATATGTTGCAATCGGGTGAAGAGATCGCCGGCAAACGGGAACAGAACCGTATCCGCAACCGCAGGGCAATCCTGCATGCCGCCCGGGAGTGTTTTCGCGAACGGGGGTATGAAAACTCAACCATCCGCGACATCGTTCGCAGAACAGGTCTTGCTGCCGGCACCTTCTACAATTATTTCTCGAGCAAGCAGGATATCTTCGCGGCTCTGCTTACCGACTTCCTGACCAACCTGAACAACAGTCTCAGCCACCAGCGGCGAGCAGCCGAGAATCCTGAGGATTTCATCCACTACGCCTACCTGGCTCTCTACACAGCGACCGCGCGGGATCCTCTGGTTTATGAACTGGCTCACCGCAATGACCGGGCACTTCGGGAACTGTTTGGTTCGGATATTCTCGGCCTGGCCATGTTGTCTCTGGAAGAAGATGTTCGCGAGGCAATAGAGCGCGGGCTTCTTCCCCGGATTGATCACGAATACCTGTGCGCCGCTTTTTTCGGAGTGGCCTACGAGACCAGCCTGACGCTGGCAAGGCGCGCCCACAGCAACCCGGAGTCGGCCGATGCGGAAGCGTTGACGGCAACCCGGTTCTCCACCGCCCTGTTCATGGGGGGACTTCCGCGGGTGGCCGCACTTCCCTGATGAGCCGCGGTGTCCTAACATGATGGCTATGACAGACAGCCATTCCCCGATCAATGCCTCTCACCCAAGAACAGTGGACGATGATCGCTGCCTGGAGCAGCAGATTCAGCACCTGCTGGTGGCCGTGGAGCACGAGCTCAGATCGGCACGGGCAGACATGAATGAATTATCGCTGATCAAGGCGCTTCAGAGACCACCCTGGGAACTGCTTGGAGAGGTGGTTTTCAGCGAACCGGAAAAACTCTATCCGGTGCATTTTCTGTTGTTTCACGTGCTCTATCGCCTTCGTGACCAGTTATCCGAAACCGGCGAGAGCCTGAAAATTTCGCCCTTGAGCATCCGGATCGAGTCACTATCGGTGATCGGTGGCGAAGGGGTTCCGGACCGTGTCGACACGCTTCGTGAATTTTATCTGGATCTTTCCCAGTACCGCCTGCCGGAGGAAGCCATTCAAAAGATGATGAATGATTTCTGGGCAGGTGCTCCGGGCCAGGCACCCGCGCACTCCGAGGCCAGGGAAGCCGCCGAAATACTGGGGTTCAAGGCTGTTCCGACAGACTTTCCAACGGTCAAGCAGCGATTCCGCCGGGCGGTCATGCACGCTCACCCGGACCGTGGCGGCAAGACAGAGACCATCCAGCATCTCAACCAGGCGTTTGCGACACTGAAAGCCCACTTCCGTCACAGCATCTGACCGGCCTTTTGGATTAAGCCAGGGCAGATAAATACAGGAGACGATATGCCGCTCACAGCATTCTTCAAACCTTCCGTGCTCTTCGCTATTATGGCGACAGCCATCTCAGCCCGCGCTGACCTGGTTGTCCTGCAGTACCACCATGTCAGCGATGCAACGCCGCCCGCTACCAGCACCTCGGTATCCCTTTTCGAGGGCCAGTTGGACATGATTTCGGATCTGGATCTGGAGGTTGTGGATCTACAGCAAGGCACCGAAGCGACCCTGGCCGGTACCGATGGACAAGGCAATCGCATTGCCATCACCTTCGATGACGCCTACGACTCCGTCTACCATACGGCGGCGCCGCTGCTGGCCGACAAAGGCTACCCCTACACGATTTTTGTGAACACCGAAGCCGTCGGCCGCAACGGCTACATGACCTGGGATCAGATTCGGGAATTGGCCGAACGTCCGGGCGTAACCATTGCCAACCACAGCGCAGATCATGGTCATCTGGCCCGTAAGCCGAATGAAAGTGAAAGTGACTGGCAGGCCCGGGTTACCAACAGCCTGGACTCAGCCCAGGAGACCCTCGCAAGGGAACTGGAGGCGCCTGCCCCCATGTTTGCATACCCTTACGGCGAGTTTGACGAGGCACTGGAGCGCAAAGTTGCCGACCGTGGATGGTACGGTTTTGGGCAACAGTCCGGCGCCATTGGCCAAAAGACCGAGCAAACACGATTACCACGGTTTCCGATGGCGAACGCCTATGGCCAGCTGGGGAGCCTTGAGAACAAGCTTCGCAGTAAAGCCTTCCCTATTGATACCGGAGAGTTACCAGATGGCGTGATCGCCGAGAATCCGCCCACATTGGTTTTCCCGCTCGTGGACCCCATTGATGCCAACCGACTTACGTGTTTTGCCTCCGGTCAGGGACGAATTGACTTCGACGTCATTGACGGCAATGTGGAAGTGGAGGCACCTGAGGCATTCAACAGCCGGCGATTCCGCTACAACTGCACGCACC
>JAWWAT010000022.1:0-17822 GCA_033721635.1 Marinobacter sp.
GGTGGCCAGGTTGTCATTGTTGACGAGCATACCGGTCGTACCATGCCGGGCCGCCGCTGGAGCGAAGGTCTCCACCAGGCCGTTGAGGCCAAAGAGGGTGTCAAGATCCAGGCCGAAAGCCAAACACTGGCCTCCACCACCTTCCAGAACTACTTCCGGCTGTACGACAAACTGGCCGGCATGACCGGTACGGCAGATACCGAAGCTTTCGAGTTTCGCCAGATCTACGGCCTGGACGTGGTGGTCATTCCGCCCAACAAGCCGATCCAGCGGACCGACTACAACGATCTGGTGTATCTGACCCAGGAAGAGAAATTCCACGCGATCATTGACGAGATCAAGGATGTCACCGCCGAGGGACGTCCGATCCTGGTGGGTACCGCGTCTATCGAGGCGTCCGAGCTACTCTCAATGCTGCTTAAGAAGGCACGGATCGAGCACAAGATCCTGAACGCCAAGCAGCACGAATCCGAAGCACACATCATTGCGCAGGCGGGCCGTCCGGGCGCAGTCACCATCGCCACTAATATGGCCGGCCGTGGTACCGATATCGTGCTCGGTGGTAACTGGGAGCACGAAGTAGCGGCTATGGATAACCCCTCGGAAGAGGAGGTTGCCCGGGTCAAGGCAGAATGGACAGAGCGCCACAATCAGGTGCTTGAGGCCGGCGGCCTGCACATCATCGGTACCGAGCGCCACGAATCCCGCCGGATTGATAACCAGCTTCGCGGTCGTGCCGGTCGTCAGGGCGATCCCGGCTCCTCAAGATTCTTCCTCTCCCTGGAAGACAATCTCATGCGCATCTTTGCTCCTGACCGCGTCAAGAGCCTTATGCAGGCAATGGGCATGAAAAAGGGTGAGGCCATTGAGCACCGGATGGTGACCAATGCTATCGAGAAATCCCAGCGCAAGGTGGAAGGCCGCAACTTCGACATGCGGAAGACACTGCTGGAATACGATGACGTGGCCAACGATCAGCGTACCGTCATTTACGACCAGCGTAATGAGGTCATGTCCTCCAACGACATCTCGGACATGGTCAAGACCATCCGGGAGGACGTTGTCGATTCGCTGATCAGTGAATACATCCCGCCCCAGAGCATGCCTGAGCAGTGGGACATCGCCGGTCTGGAATCCCAGCTTCAGTCCGAAATGGCGATTGATCTGCCGATTCAGAAGTGGCTGGAAGAAGACTCCAAGCTGTTTGAAGAAAGCCTGCGCCAGAAGATTCTGGACGAGATTGTCGCCTCCTATGAAGCCAAGGAAGAAATTGCCGGCTCCGAGGCCATGCGCAAGTTCGAAAAGCAGGTATTCCTCCAGGTGCTGGATACTCTGTGGAAAGAGCATCTTTCCAACATGGATCATCTGCGCCGGGGTATCCACTTGCGGGGCTACGCCCAGAAGAACCCCAAGCAGGAGTACAAGCGCGAGGCGTTCAACCTGTTTGAAAACATGCTCGATACCATGAAGCGGGACGTCACCCGGGTACTCTGCCATGTGCGTGTCCAGAGCCGCGAGGAGATGGAAGAAGTCGAGCGCCGTCGCAAGCAGGAACTGGAAGAAGAACTTGCCAAGGCTCGCCTGCGCCACGATGAGACCAGTGCCACGGCCGAGAGTCAGGGCGAGGGCAACGCCGACGATACCCGCCAGTCGACTCCGGAGACCTTCGTTCGACAGGAGCGCAAGGTGGGTCGAAACGAACCCTGCCCCTGCGGGTCCGGCAAGAAGTACAAGCAGTGTCATGGCAAGGTCAGCTAATACAGAATACTGACTGCACCATCGGAACCCGCACTCTGCCAGCCGCGACTGGTAGGCTGCGGGTTTTTTCGTTCCAGAAAGAAGAGGAGTGGCAGAATGGCGGTAGGTCCGGGAACCTTACCTGAGTTTCACCCCGTGGCCGGGGTAAAGATTGGTATAGCCAGCGCGGGCATCAAGAAACCGGGGCGTAAAGACGTTGTTGTGTTCGAGCTGGCCCCGGAAAGCCGGGTTGCCGGTATCTTTACGAAAAACCAGTTCTGTGCGGCGCCAGTTACCCTCAGCCGCCGGCATCTGGCCGAGACCTCCCCCAGGTACCTCCTGATCAATACCGGCAATGCCAACGCCGGTACCGGTGAGCAGGGTATGCGTGATGCGGTAGCCTGCTGCCAGGCCCTGGCGAACCAGGCTGGTGTGAAGGAGGCCGAGATTCTGCCGTTCTCCACAGGGGTGATTGGCGAGCCGCTGCCGGTGCAGAAGATCGTTGGCGCGCTTCCAGAGGCGTTGGCAAACACGGCCGAGAACCGCTGGGCTGAAGCCGCCAGTGGCATCATGACTACGGACACCCGCCCGAAAGGTGCGTCCTGCAAAGTGGAGCTGGACGGCCACACGGTAACCATTTCCGGCATCAGCAAAGGGGCGGGCATGATTCGCCCGAACATGGCGACCATGCTTGGCTTCATCGCCACCGATGCCCGGATTGCGCCCGAGCTGCTGCAGACGCTTGCCTCCGAGCTGGGAGAGAAATCCTTCAACCGCATCACCATTGATGGCGATACCTCCACCAACGATGCCTGCATGCTAATGGCCAGTGGCCAGTATTCGGGGCCCGAGATTACGGCTGCCAGCCCGTCGCTGCCGAAGCTTCGGGAGGCCCTTCAAAAGGTCTATCTGGAGCTGGCCCACGCCATCGTCCGTGACGGCGAGGGCGCGACCAAGTTCGTTACGATCGATGTCAGCGGCGCGGCTGGTCAACAGGAAGCTCTGGATGTGGCGTACACCGTGGCGCATTCGCCGCTGGTCAAGACGGCGCTGTTTGCCTCGGACCCGAACTGGGGGCGGATCCTGGCCGCGGTAGGGCGCGCCGGTGTCCACGGACTGGATCTCGAGGCGCTTGAAATCTACCTGGGGGATGTTTGCCTGGTTCGCAACGGTGGTCGGGCCGAGGACTACTCGGAAGCTCGTGGCCAGGCCGTGATGGACCGGGAAGAGATCACCATTGCCATTGATCTCAAACGGGGTGATGTTCGCGAGACAGTGTGGACCTGTGACTTTTCCCACGATTACGTGACCATCAACGCAGAGTATCGAACCTGAGTATGTCTGCGTCTGACGCCCGAGTAAAAGACATTCACGTGGCCGTTGCAGTCATTGTCCGTGAGGGCCGGGTGCTGATTGCCCGACGACCGGATCATGTCCATCAGGGAGGCTTGCTGGAGTTTCCCGGCGGCAAGGTGGAGCCGGGAGAGAGTGTTCAGGCGGCTCTGGTACGTGAGATTGCCGAAGAAACCGGTCTGCGCGTGCCGGTAGCCTCCCTGCAGCCTGTTATCGGCATCCGCCACGATTACGGCGACAAGCGGGTTTTCCTGGACGTTTGGGAAACCCGAGCTGCCGAAGGCGAGGCACAGGGGTGTGAGGGGCAGCCGGTTGAATGGCTTGCCCCGGAGCAACTCGAGGATGAGGATTTTCCCGCCGCCAACCGGCCGATCATTCGCGCTTTGCGGTTGCCCCGCCAGCTTGCGATCACCGGAGATGCGAGTAACCCTGATCAGGCGCTTGAGCGTCTTCTGGCGGGCCTCGAAGCTGCCCGGCCACCCCTCGTGGTCCTCCGTGCTCCGACCATGGGCGCGCAGGCCTATCGGGAGTTGGCAGCGAAAGCGTTGCCGGTCTGTGAAAAGGCTGGCGTTGCCCTGGTTGTCCACGGTGGTCCTGAGGTATTCCACGCCACACGCGGTGCCCGGGGGCTGCACCTGCCCTGGCGCGAGGCCGCTGGCCTCTCGGCCCGACCGGTCCCGGAAAATGTCTGGCTGGGGGTTTCCTGTCATAGCCGGCAGGAAATCAAGCATGCGTCGACTATTGGAGCGGACTACGTGACTCTGGGGCCTGTACAGCCGACACAAAGTCATCCGGGGGCGCCCACCCTGGGTTGGCCGGGCTTTACCGACCTGGTGTCCGAAGCGGCGTTGCCGGTATTCGCCCTTGGTGGACTGTCTGCCAGTGATCTGCAGGAAGCCCGTGAGCGTGGCGGCCAGGGCATTGCCGGTATCCGCTTCTGGTGGCCGCAAAGCTGACGGTTGTCAGCGATGCGTTGACCCTGTCTGTTATGCTGTTGGTCCAGTAGTTTCTATCATCTTGCACAACCGATCCCGGGAGATACCGTGAGCAAACTGACCCATCTCGATGACAAGGGCGAAGCCCGCATGGTGGATGTGACCGACAAAGCGGCCACCGAACGGGAGGCCCGCGCTGAAGCCACCATCCGCATGGCGCCGGAAACCCTCAACATGATTATTGAGGGTGAGCATCCGAAGGGGGACGTCCTGGCCGTTGCCCGGATTGCGGGTATCATGGCCGCGAAGAAAACCCATGATCTGATTCCTCTCTGCCATGCACTGAACCTGACCTCGGTGAAAGTCGAACTGACCCCGGGCAGCGATGGTGCTTCGGTGCACATTCTTACCCGCTGCAAATTGTCCGGTCAGACCGGTGTCGAGATGGAGGCGCTGACTGCTGCAAGCGTTGCGGCACTCACGCTGTATGACATGTGCAAGGCTGTGGACCGTGGTATGGAGATCGGTTCGGTGCGTCTGTTGGAGAAGAAAGGCGGTCGCAGTGGCCACTGGGTCGCCGATAACGCCTGATCTGGCGAACCTCCGCGCTCGTAAGTGTTGGTTACCAAGACCACTGCGGAGGAGCGACAGTGCCGAGACTACGCCAAGCGGGCGGGCCCGTGATAGAATGCGCGGCCCGATTGACTGAACCACGAGGAAACACTGTGGCTGTTCGTTACATCCAGACCTGCCGGTTGCCGACCCCGTTCGGGGTATTTGATATGCACGGCTTTGAAGAACCGGACACCGGAAAGGAACACGTTGCCCTGACCCTTGGGGATCTGGACAGTGACGAACCTATGCTCGCCCGCACCCACTCGGAATGCCTGACCGGTGACGCCCTCTACAGCATGCGCTGTGATTGTGGTTACCAGCTGGAAGAGGCACTGCGCAGCATTGCCCGGGAAGGCCGGGGGATCCTCATGTATCTTCGTCAGGAAGGGCGGGGCATCGGGTTGCTGAACAAGATCCGCGCCTACCACTTGCAGGATCAGGGCGCTGATACGGTGGAAGCCAACGAGCGTTTGGGGTTTGCGGCAGATCTGCGCGATTACAGCATGTGCAAGGACATGCTGGAACACCTCGGTATCAAGAGCCTGCGACTGATGACCAACAACCCCCGCAAGGTAAAAGCTCTGTCCTCTTACGGCATCGATATTGCTGAAAGGGTAGCACTGCACGTGGGCCGAAACCCCCACAACGAACACTACCTCGATACCAAGCAAAGCAAGTTGGGTCATTGGTTGGAGACCCACCAGGACGATGATCCTGACGTGTGAGCCGGCCCTTTAGCCGGATACGAAAAAGCCCGCGAATTCCGCGGGCTTTTTCAGTTCTGAGATCTCTGTTCCGACTATTTGACGACCTTCAGATTCTGGTGGCGAAGGGTTTCAATCCGCGTGCGGATAGCCGATTCTATACCGGTTGCGTCCAGGCCACATTCGGCCAGCAGCTCCCCATGCTTGCCATGATCCATGAAGGTATCCGGAAGGCCCAGTTGCAGAACTGGCATGGTAACCAGGCGGCTATTCAGGAATTCGGTCACGGCGCTGCCGGCACCACCGGCAATGGCGTTCTCTTCCAGGGTCACCAGCAGTTCATGCTGCTCGGCCAGCTCCAGCACCAGTTCCTCATCCAGGGGTTTTACGAAACGCATGTCTGCGACCGTCGCGCCAATGGCTTCTGCGGCCTCCAGAGCAGGCGCCAGCAGGGTGCCGAAGTTGAGGATGGCGACACCTTTGCCGCTGCGTACCCTGCGGCCCTTGCCAATCTCAAGCGGCGTCAGTTCCTGCTGAATGTCGGCACCTGGGCCTGTGCCTCGCGGATAGCGTACCGAGGCCGGTCCTTCGTAAAGCATGCCGGTCTGGAGCATCTGGCGGGTTTCGTTCTCGTCCGACGGTGTCATCACTACCATGTTCGGCACGCAGCGCAGGTAGCTGATGTCAAAGGCGCCGGCGTGGGTCGGGCCGTCCTCTCCGACCAGCCCGGCCCGGTCGATAGCGAACAGCACATCCAGGTTCTGGATGGCGACATCGTGTATCAGTTGATCGTACGCCCGCTGCAGGAACGTCGAGTAGATAGCGACAACCGGCTTTGCCCCATCGCAGGCCAGACCCGCGGCCAGGGTGACCGCATGTTGTTCGGCGATGGCGACATCGAAATAGCGTTCGGGGAAGCGCTGTGAGAATGCCAGCAGATCCGAGCCTTCGCACATGGCCGGGGTGATGCCCACCACGCGCTCATCCTGTTCGGCGGAATCGCACAGCCATTGCCCGAAGACGTTGGCGTATTTCGGTTTTTTCGGTTTCGGCTTGACCGGTTCGGGTTTGCTGGGCGGAACCGGCTCGATCTTGTTGATGGCGTGATAGCCGATCGGATCGGCTTCGGCCGGGGCAAAGCCCTTGCCTTTGGTGGTCACCACATGCAGGAACTGGGGACCTTCGAGTTCGCGGATGTTCTCCAGGGTTTCCACCAGCAGGGGCAGGTCATGGCCATCGATCGGGCCGATGTAGTTGAAGCCCAGTTCCTCGAACAGGGTGCCGGGGGCAATCATGCCCTTGAAGTGTTCCTCGGTTTTCTTGGCCAGCGCCATCAGGTGTGGTGCGCCCTGCAGAACCTTTTTGCTGCTGTCGCGAACCTGGTTATAGGTCCGGCTGGACAGCAGCTTGGCAAAGTAGTTGGACAGCCCGCCAACATTCCGGGAGATCGACATGTCGTTGTCGTTGAGGATAACCAGCATGTCGGCGTGCAGGTGTCCGGCGTGATTCAGGGCTTCAAACGCCATGCCAGCGGTCATGGCGCCGTCACCAATCACGGCAATGCTTTTTCGACCGGACTGCTGCAGGCGTGCGGCAATGGCCATACCCAGTGCTGCACTGATGGAGGTGCTGGAGTGCCCAACACCGAAGGTGTCGTATTCGCTTTCGGCCCGTTTCGGGAAGCCGGCGAGTCCGCCCTTTCGCCGGATGCTGCCCATTGCTTCCTTCCGGCCCGTCAGGATTTTGTGGGGGTAGGCCTGATGGCCGACATCCCAGACCAGGCGGTCGCCGGGGGTATCAAAGACATAGTGAAGGGCGACGGTAAGCTCGAGCACGCCCAGTCCCGCGCCGAAATGGCCGCCGGTCTGGCCCACAGACCATAACAGAAATGCCCTGAGCTCCCGGGCGAGCAGGGTCAGCTGCTCCGGGGCCAGCTCTCTCAGCTGGGCCGGTTCGTCAATCCGGTCCAGCAGGGGCGTGTTGGGCCGCTGCGACGGGATTTCCTTGAAAATATAAGTGTCCTGCATCTGCTCGGGTCTTTTCCGGTACGTTCAGTAACTGACTGGCATTATAAGGGAACAGGGGAAGCTGTTTCACACAAAGCGGGCCAGTTGTTACGAAAATATTTACGGCCAGTGTGCGCCTTCGGGGCGCCGGGGTTCAATGGGTTCTTGCCACCACGTAATCGGCCATGGCCCTCAAAGGATCGGCCTCGGGGCCGAAATCCCGCAGGCTCTGCTGCGCCTGCTCAAGCAGGGCTGCCAGATGCTCCCGGGCGCCTTCCAGGCCAAGCAGGGCGGGATAGGTGGGTTTGGCGCGGGCGGCATCCGAACCCTGGGGTTTGCCAATGACTGTGGTGTCCCCTTCTATGTCCAGCAGGTCATCCTGAACCTGGAAGGCCAGGCCCAGGGCCTTGGCATACCGTGTAAGCGAGGCCAGAGCCTGCTCGTTGACTGAGGGCGCAGTCAGGGCACCGATCCGCACGCTGGTCTCGATCAGAGCGCCAGTCTTGTGCCGGTGCATGGTTTCAAGCTGGGCCAGTGCGAGGGTTTTGCCCACGGATTCAAGATCAATGGCCTGGCCACCCACCATTCCGCCGTGCCCGCTGGCCCGGGCCAGTTCCCTGACCATGATCAGGCGCACGGATTCCGATAGCCCCGGTGCTTCGGCTAGCCAGCCGAATGCCAGCGCCTGCAGGGCATCTCCGGCGAGGATGGCGGTGGCTTCGTCGAAGGCAATGTGCGTGGTGGGTCGTCCGCGGCGCAATTCGTCGTCGTCCATGGCCGGCAGGTCGTCGTGGATCAGTGAATAGGCATGGATCAGTTCTACCGCGCAGGCCGGAATCAGGGCCTCTTCGCCGGTCTGCCCCAGTGCCTTTGCTGCTGCGAGGCACAGGGCTGGCCGGATTCGCTTGCCGCCGCCCAATACGCTGTAGCGCATGGCTTCCTGCAGGCGCCCGGAGGCCGACTCGAGTTCAATACACCGATCCAGTTCCGCGTCCACACGGGCCCGGCAGGTTTCCAGAAAATCGGAGGCAGGGGCATTCGGTCCAGGCATCAGTCGGCATCATCCGGAGAAAACGGGCGTGTTTCCAGGGTGCCGTCGCTGTTCTGCACCAGTTGTTCAACCCGCTGCTCGGCGCTCTTCAGCGCCTGCTGACATTCACGGGTCAGCTTTACACCCCGCTCAAAGGCCGACAGGGACTGCTCCAGAGACAGCTCGCCCTGTTCCAGATCGCGAACCAGCTTTTCCAGTTCATCCAGAGATTTTTCAAAATCGGCTATCGATGTGGCGCCTTGTTCACCGGCCATCAGGGGCCCTCCGATCGGGTGGCAGAATTTCGCGGATTATACCAGAGCCTGATCGCTATCGCTGCCAATGGAAGTGACGGCGATCACCGGGTTTTGCGTCGGGGCCCCAACTCTGTTCAGTGACCTGGATTTCTCCCCCGGCAGAAACGGTCACCACGGTGGTTGCCCGGGTGCCATAATCCGAACCGACGATAAAGGGTGATGACAGGAAGCGCTCTGTCTCCAGGCCAACGCCGGTGTCGGGCAGCAGGTGGTCTGGTGCCGGTGTGCTGTCCTTGAGCAGGGGAATCAGCTCCTCGTGCAGTTTCGCGGCGTTATCGCCGGCGGCGGCAATGGTATTCCCTGCGGCTTCGCGCAGGCGGAGAAGTTTGGGCCAGGGTGTCTGCAGGAGGTGGTTGCTCAGCCCGTACACACCGCGGTGGATTTGCCGGCCGGGATGGGCATCCCGATTACTGAAGTACCAGCCGTCTG
This sequence comes from Marinobacter sp., assembly GCA_033721635.1. Lineage (GTDB taxonomy): Bacteria > Pseudomonadota > Gammaproteobacteria > Pseudomonadales > Oleiphilaceae > Marinobacter. Next base: position 9,127 of record JAWWAT010000022.1, read on the forward strand.
CATTGGTCAGGTGAACGAGATTGAAGCCGGAAAACTGATCGGCATTATCGAGCAGATAGCCCTCGAGCTGCTTGCGCGGATCGCTGAGGGCCCGCAGAGGCAGTTCACCCCGACTGATACGGCCGGTTTCCGGCGTGCCCTCGCGGACATTGGTCACAGCACTCACCTCGCCTTCGACAGTCACCGCAAGCCAGGTGCCTCCGGAAAGCAGGTCCCGGCCGGCAAGTACCCGGGTGCCCGATTCTGTGGTCCACCAGTCCATGGCGGCCGTCGGGCGACGGAAGAATTCATCCCGGTTGGCGGCAACAACCAGTGGGAAATGAGGGTTCTGGCCAAGGGCAAAAGCGATCAGGCACATGATGGAAGATGGCGCTCCCGGAGTTAATGAAGTTGGCTCGTGCGCTGTGTATCATACCAGCCTTGGTTTTCCCGGGTGCGGTTCAAACTATGACCCTGTTTTATGTAATAGCATCGTATCTCGCTCTTGGTGCCCTGGCAGGCACCGTTGCGGGCCTGTTTGGTATTGGCGGCGGGCTAATTATCGTGCCTGTGCTGATGTTCAGTTTTGGTTTGCAGGGTATCAATCCGGACATTATTCCCCATCTGGCGGTTGGCACCTCGCTGGCGACCATCGTCTTTACCTCGGTCAGCTCCATACGTTCCCACAACAAGAACGGAGCGGTGCGCTGGGATCTGTTTCGGCCCATGACGTTTGGAATTATTGTTGGGGCCGTAGTCGGCGCCTGGACCGCCTCCCTGATGAGCGGGCGCGCCCTGGAACTGGTCATCGGTGTTTTCGTGATTCTGGTGGGGCTGAAGATGTTTTTCCAGGTCGACCCCAAGCCAGGGCGTGATGTTCCCGGCGTTGCCGGTCTGGGCGTTGCCGGCGTTGGTATTGGCTGGGCCTCGGCAATTTTCGGAATAGGGGGTGGGACACTCACGGTTCCCTATCTGAGCTGGTGCAATGTACGGATGCTGCAGGCGGTAGGAACATCGGCTGCCTGTGGCTTGCCCATCGCCGTGGCCGGTGCGCTGGGTAACATCTGGACCGGATGGCAGAATCCTGCATTGCCGGAACTGAGCGCCGGTTTCGTTTATCTGCCGGCTCTGATCGGTATTATTTTCACCAGCGTTCTCTTTGCCCGGGTTGGCGCCAACCTGGCCCATCGTCTGAATCCGCAGATTCTTAAACGCACGTTCTCCATCATGCTTTTGCTGGTGGGTCTCCGTTTTCTCCTGAGCTGAGAGGTAATTGATGCTGCAGCATCCCCAGATTGATCCGGTCGCCATCGCCATCGGCCCGTTCAAGATTCACTGGTACGGTCTGACCTATCTGTTCGGCTTCGTGGCCGGCTGGTGGCTTGGGCGCATTCGTACCCGCAAGCCCTGGTCTCCGATCAACGAAGAGCAGATGGGGGACCTGCTGTTCTATCTGGCTCTGGGGGTGATACTCGGCGGTCGATTCGGTTATGTCCTGTTCTACAACTTTGACGCCTTCCTGGCGGATCCTCTCTGGCTGCTCCGGGTGTGGGAAGGCGGTATGTCGTTCCATGGCGGTTTGCTGGGCGTAATGTTGGCGATGTGGTGGTATGGCCGCAAAGTGGGCAGTGGTTTCTGGCGCATGGCCGACTTTGTGGCGCCGCTGGTTCCCCTGGGGCTTGGCGCAGGGCGGATCGGAAACTTCATCAACGGCGAGCTGTGGGGCAAGCCCACCGATGTTGCCTGGGGCATGGTATTTCGAACGGCGCCGGATTCGCTCGCCCGGCATCCCTCACAGCTGTACCAGTTTGCCCTGGAGGGAGTCGCCCTGTTCGTGATTCTGTGGTGGTTCTCATCCCGGCAGCGGCCGACCATGGCGGTTTCCGGTCTGTTCCTGATTTGTTATGGGGTTTTCCGGTTCCTGGTTGAATTCGTGCGCCAGCCCGATCCTCAACTGGGCTACCTTGCTTTTGACTGGCTTACCATGGGGCAGGTACTGTCCTTCCCGATGATTGTTGCCGGCGTCGCCCTGATGTTTATTGCCTACCGGAGACAAACCCGATGAAAGCCTATCTCGATCTGATGAAAGACGTTGTCGATAACGGATTCGACAAGGGGGACCGCACAGGTGTTGGAACCCGCTCGGTGTTTGGCCGGCAGATCCGCTTCAACCTGCAGGAAGGTTTCCCTCTGGTCACCACCAAGAAAGTACACCTGCGCAGCATCATCTATGAGCTGCTCTGGTTCCTGCGGGGTTCCACCGATAATACCTGGCTGCAGGAGCGCAAGGTCTCGATCTGGAACGAGTGGGCACTGGAGAATGGTGATCTTGGACCTATCTACGGTAAGCAGTGGCGCAGCTGGCAGTGCCCGAATGGCGAGGTGGTTGACCAGATCAGCGAGGTGATTGAGCAGATCCGCACCAAGCCCAACTCCCGCCGCCTGATCGTGTCCGCCTGGAACCCCGCGGAGCTCCCGGATGAGTCCATCGGTCCTCAGGATAACGTTCGCGAGGGCCGAATGGCGCTGGCACCCTGCCACTGTCTGTTCCAGTTCTACGTGGCCGATGGCAAGCTTTCGTGCCAGCTGTACCAGCGCAGTGCCGATCTGTTCCTGGGGGTGCCGTTCAATATCGCCTCTTATGCCCTGCTGACCCACATGATCGCCCAGCAGTGCGACCTGGATGTCGGTGAGTTCGTCCATACCTTTGGTGACTGCCACCTGTACCAGAATCACCTGACCGATGACATCGTCTTCGAGCAGTTGAAGCGCGAGCCGCGGGGCTTGCCGACACTCTCGATCAAGCGCAAGCCGGCGAGCATCTTCGAGTACGAGCTGGAAGACTTCGAGTTCGAAGGTTATGACCCTCATCCTGGCATCAAGGCTCCGATTGCCATCTGACCGAATCCCGCGAGAGGCGAGCACATGAGAAAAGCACTGATCGTAGCCATGTCCCGTAACCGGGTTATCGGAAGGAACAACAATCTGCCCTGGTACCTGCCAGGTGACCTTCGCTATTTCAAGCAGGCCACCATGGGCAAGCCCATTATCATGGGCCGGAAGACCTGGGATTCCATCGGTCGGCCATTGCCGGGGCGGATGAACGTGGTGATTTCCAGGAATGAAACCTGGGAAGCGCCAACCGGGACGGTGGCTGCGAAGTCACTACCTGAAGCGCTGGTGAAGGCCGAGGCGCAGGCGGAGTTGGAAGGTGGCGATGAAGTGATGATTATCGGTGGCGGTCAGATCTATGCCGAGGCCTTGCCGATGGTGGATCGCATGTACATCACCCAGGTGCACGCAGAGGTGGACGGGGATGCGTTTTTTCCGGAAGTGAACTGGGATGAGTGGGAGGAAATCGGACGGGAGGATTTCTCCGCGTCCGATAACAACCCTTACGACTACAGTTTCGTCGTCTATCAGCGCTTGGCGTCAGCCTGACGAGGCGGGCGCTTGCCTGAAGGCTTGCCGCCCTTGCCGGGAGGCTTACCCTTCGGGCCGGGACCTCCGCGCCCCTTCGGGCCTTTCTTGAACCCGCCTTTCGGGCCTTTGCGGTTATCGCCCGGGCGGCCACCCTTGCGGTCGCGACGCGGCGGAGGCGTGGCTGAGACCACCGGCAGTGCCTCCGGCTGCTCCAGGGGCAGGGAACCGGGTTGGGCCGCTTCCATCCAGCAGGCCAATGCACCGGCCACCATCGCCATATCCATTTCGTTGCGTTCGGCAATCTCGTCCAGCAGGGCCATGGTCTTGGCCAGCTTCTTGTCTTCAGCGAACGCCAGCAGCTGGGTTTCAAACTGCTGCTCGCGCATTTTTTTCAGTTCAACCGGTGATGGCAGCTCATAGGCCTGCATGGGCGAGTTGGTGGCCCGCTCCAGGGTGCGCAGCCAGCTCCGCTCACGAGGCGTGACCAGCAGTATGGCCTTGCCTTCGCGTCCGGCACGGCCGGTGCGGCCGACACGATGGATGTAGGCTTCGGTGTCGTAGGGCACATCGTAGTTGATCACGTGGGTGATACGGGGTACGTCCAGCCCGCGGGCAGCGACGTCCGTGGCGACAATGATGTCCTTCTTGCTGCGCTTCAGGTCTTCAACGGTCTGCTCGCGCTGGCGCTGGTTGAGGTCGCCGTTCAACGGTGCAACCGCGTGTCCGCGAGCCGACAGCTTCTCGGCCAGCAGGGTTGTCTCCGCCTTGGTGCGCACGAAGATGATCGACGCGTCAAACGGTTCTACTTCGAGAATCCGGGTCAGGGCGTCGAGTTTGCGCTCGGCATACACCGGCAGAACGAACTGGGAGATGCGCTCGACCGTTCGGGTTTCGCTCTCAATGCGGACCTCCGTGGCGTTACGCAGATAGGTCTGGGCCACTTTCTTGATCTGCGGCGGCATGGTGGCTGAAAACAGGGCGCGTTGGCAGTTTTCCGGCGTCTTCGCCAGAATCGCTTCCACGTCGTCGATGAAGCCCATGCGCAGCATTTCGTCTGCCTCATCCAGAACCAGCGCCTTCAGGCTGTCCAGTTTCAGTGTGCCCTTGCGCAGGTGGTCGAGCATACGGCCCGGCGTGCCCACGATAACCTGGGCACCGCGGCGAAGACCCTTGATCTGGGGGTAAAAATCCTGACCGCCGTAGATGGGCAGCACATGGAAATTGCGGAACTTGCTGGCATAGGTGGTAAAGGCTTCAGCCACCTGAATGGCCAGCTCCCGTGTCGGCGCCAATACCAGAATCTGGGGATCGGTAACAGAGGCGTCAATCCGGCTCAGGAGAGGCAGTGCAAACGCCGCGGTTTTACCGGTGCCGGTCTGGGCAACGCCCAACAGGTGGTTACCGGCAAGCAGCGCGGGAATAGACTGGGCCTGGATGGGAGACGGGGTTTCATAGCCAACGGCGGACACAGCTTCAAGTACGGCTGGATCAAGCCCCAGTTCGGCAAAGGACAATTCAGACATTGATTCACTCGGAATTCGGGAGGTAGAGCATTGCCGGGCAATGCGTGATGTGGCTGCATTATAGCGGTTTTGTTGTTGCTTTAATACGCAAAACCCGGGACAGGTTGTAGGTAGTTGCCGGGGAAAGGCTATTGTGGAGTGAGGCGGCTTACGCCGCCATTTCCGATTTCAGGGCGTCAATGATAATGCGGGCGAAATCTTCCGGTGAATCTTCCTGCAGAAAGTGGCCGCCCCGGAGCGTGATGTGGGGTTGGCCGTGGGCACCGGGAATCCGACGCTGCATATGCCTGTCACCCCCCCGGGTAATCGGGTCGCCACTGCTGAAGCAGGTAATGAACGGTTTTTTCCACTTTTCAAGCACCTCCCAGGCGGCCTTGTTGGCATCGCTGTCCGGCGTGTCCGGCTCCGTGGGAACCAGCTTTGGAAAGGCTCTGGCGCCAGCCTTGAACTCCGCAGAGGGAAAAGGGGCCTCGTAGGCTGCAAGCTCGGCCTTGCTCAGCGTGCGATCGGTGCCCAGTTGCACGATGCGCCCAACCGGGAACCAGGGGCTGTGCGTGGCAAAGGCCTTCCAGACGGAAAATACCGCAGGCACAGGTGCCTCGCCGGTTGGCAGCATGCCATTACCCACGATGATGCGACTGAAGCGCTGGCGGTGTTCCGCCGCCAGGCGCAGGCCCAGCAGTGACCCCCAGTTCTGGCACACCAGGGTAATGTTGTTGAGGTCCAGCTGATCCAGCCAGCTTGTCAGCCATGCCAGGTGGCGGCCGTAGCTGTAGTCAGCGACCGAGGCCGGCTTGTCGGATTTGCCGAAGCCGATCAGATCCGGAGCCAGCACACGATGCCCGGCCTTTGCCACCAGGGGAATCATATGCCGGTAAAGGTAGGACCAGGATGGTTCGCCGTGGAGCATGAGTACCGGCGAGGCGTGCCGCGGTCCTTCGTCAACGTAGTGAATCCGGAGCCCGGGTTCTACATCGAGATGATTTGGAGCAAAAGGATAATCCGGAAGACCTGCGAAGCGGGCTTCATCGGTTCTCAGAATACGCATGCCATCGACTGTCCTGACTGATTGGTTGCGTGATTGCCGGGCTGCATCCCATGACCAGAATGCCCTACTACAATCGTCGAAGATCAGGATAAAGCAGATGGAAAATTTGTGTGTTTGAGTTGCGTAACAGAGCGTTGCCGCTTTGAATCAGGACGCAATGCCGAACAGACGTTCGGGGTTGTCAACGCGGGCCAGAGCCTCGTCGCAGCAATTGACTGCACCGCAATCGTCGGCTGAGCAAAGACCAATGGTCCGGCATTCCATATCTTGGTGCTGGTCACCCTGATTCCGGAAAATACGGGCCCGGGAGAGAATCGAGTGGCAGTGGCCGCACAGCAGGGTGGGAACCGCGCTGCCTTCAGCCAGAAGTGCCGTGTAATGCTGTGGTTGAGTCATAAATATCCTCCTGATACTGCCCAACATATGGGCCAAGTATGACAATTCAAAGTCGAGTTGCCGTATTCATACGGCTTAACTGTCTGGATCGACCAGTGGCCGGCGGTTGGAGCGCTTGTCATCCCAGTCAAGCTCCTTCGGGTCATACCAGCCAATCGCCTCCAGTACTCTCTCCCGTGTCTGTGGCGACAGGGTCGGCCAGAGCTCCTGGAAGTCCTCAAGGCCAAGCTCCCGCTGCTTCTGTTGCTTGCTCTGAAGTCGGTTGATGATCCGTGGCAACTGCAGGGCTTCGCCGAGCTGGCCGGGCACCACCACTTCCTGGCCCATCACCTTGCGCCGGTGAGTTCTGGCGGCCAGTACCTTGCGCAGCTCCGTGGCTGCGTCCAGGGCTGTTTCGATGGTGAAGGTTTCCAGTTCCAACAACATGACCTGTCTATTAGTTGAGCAACAACCGTCCACTATAACCTGAAGTGATCTTCAGTGGCCACGCCAGCGTGGTAGGGTAGAATGGCCCGGTAAAACGCAGAACCAACATCAGGGAACCGCAAAACTATGTACGCAAAACTTGAAACACGGACTTTTCTGGCGTTGCTGGTCGGCGTTTCCCTTGCCTTTGTGTTTCTCATGAAGCCGTTCTTCGGGCCCATATTCTGGGCGGTCGCCATCGCCCTGATTTTTCATCCGGTGCAGCAGTTGCTCGTTCGCAAACTGGGGGATCGGCCCAATGTGAATGCCCTGATCACCCTCTGCATCTGTATGTTTATCGTGGTGATCCCGGTGCTGGTCCTGGTGACATCGCTGGTTGCAGAAGGCGTCGCGCTCTATCAGCAGATTCAGAGCGGTGAAATACGGCCAGGGGAATACATAGATCGGGTCAACCAGTCATTCCCCGCCATTCAGGCTTTCCTGGCCCAATTCGATGTCAACTTTGCTGACCTGAGGGATCGGGCGGTGAGCATTTTTGTCGGCGGCAGTCAGTTCCTCGGCAAGCAGGCCCTGGGCGTGGGCCAGAATACTTTCCAGTTTTTCCTCGGCCTGGCGTTGATGGTGTATCTGGCGTTTTTTCTGCTGCGCGATGGCAGTGCGCTGGTAGAACTGATTATCCGCGCGTTGCCACTCGGCGATGAGCGGGAGCGGTTGTTGTTTGCCAAGTTCGCGGAGGTGACCCGGGCTACTGTCAAAGGCAACCTGCTGATTGCGATCATACAGGGGGCTCTGGGCGGGCTGATTTTCTGGGTACTCGGGATCTCCGGCGCTTTGCTCTGGGGTGTAGTAATGGCGATCGTGTCGCTCTTGCCGGCCGTGGGTGCCGCTTTGGTCTGGGTGCCCGCTGCCATTTACCTTGCGGCGGTTGGCGATGTGATTGAGGCGGTGGTGCTGACCGCTTTCGGCGTGATAGTGATCGGGCTGGCGGATAACCTGCTGCGCCCGGTACTGGTGGGTCGCGATACCAAACTGCCGGACTACATTGTTCTGTTATCAACCCTGGGCGGTATCGTCATGTTCGGCATCAACGGTTTTGTAATGGGACCATTGGTGGCGGCTCTGTTCATGGCTTTCTGGGGAATCTTCATCCGCGAGTTCAGTGAAGAGGCCCACCGCTCACCGGCCAGTGAGGACGATGAGGCGCAAGAGCCGAGCGAAGAAGCGGGTCGTGATGTCCGGTAAGGCGACATGCGACAAAAGTATGGTAGGCTTTTAGCCGTTTGCCCCAGCCTGTGGAGATAGGCACCACATAACAAGAAAGAAACGGATATCGGTGAGATATCAGGAGTTAAGCAGGTGAGTACCATGAAAAAAGCATCTACCCGACTGGGACGCCTGGCCGCTGCGGCCGGATTGGCGGTCACCCTGGGCTTTGCCCCTGCAGCTTTCGCGGATGAGATCGTTGCACTCAAGAACGCGCTCTACGGAGCAGGCTACGACATTACCAATGTCAGCCCGCAGATGGATGACTCAACGCGGTCGGCGCTGACCCGTTTCCAGCAGGATAACGGTCTTCAGGCCACTGGAACGCTGGACGATCCAACCAAGGAAGCCCTGGGTATGATCTCGGTTCAGGTGGCAGCGTCGGCGCCAGCACAGTCCACCGGATCCAGCAGCGCTGCGACTCAGGAGTCGGCTTCTTCCGCGGCGGAAACCTCAGCCCCGGAGTCTGAGCAGGATGACGCCATCGAAGAAGAGGAAGATGGCGGCTGGTCGCTCTGGTAATCGGAGTTGCCTGAACAAAAAAGCCCGGCGAGATGTCCCGCCGGGCTTTTTTGTTGGTTCAGGGGCTGAATGATCAGTCGAGCTTTTCGAGATCCCGAACGGCACCTTTGTCGGCA
>JAWWAT010000023.1:0-17636 GCA_033721635.1 Marinobacter sp.
CCAGCAGGCCTCGAAGAAATGGACTATGCCGATCAGGGATTGGAAGCCGGCACTGAATCGCTTTATTATCGAATTCGGTGACCGCCTGGACGGTCACCTGTAATGGGGTGGGCAGTTACACAGATTTATTTACAGGCTCTCCTTGATAGTTGAGTTTGTAACTGACCGACCTGAATGAATGCTTTGCGGCCGGTGCAGCCTTCCCAAGTTAAACAAAAGCGAACATTCGTATTTCATTTGCTGACCCTATTTTATCTTTCTGAGATGGATCGAAATACTTCTCTCTCATCTCAATGATCCGGACAGAGGCCTGTTTTTCAGCAGCAAATTAGTCGGATAAATCGCCATAGCAGCTCAACTGGGCGCACACTCAAAATTAGCATTTTATTGTCATAGATAATTTGGAACAAAGTTCGCTATACAGGCTAGGGGGGTGTGCGCCAGCATTGCGATTCTGCCCTATCTCTACTGACAGATATGGTCGACGAAAGTCGAGACAGGCGGCTGCCTGGCGATGGCTTCCGGGCTGATCACCATCAGCTCTTTTGCCAGGCCCTGGCCGCGCACCGGTATTGCGACGAGGCTGCCGGACCGGGTCTCCTCTGTCACCGCCGACGCCAAAACAAGGGACGCCCCCAGTCCCGATTTGACCGACTGTTTCACCGCTTCGGTGCTGCCCAGCTCCATGGACACTGAAGGGAACTGCCCCGATGCCCCAAAGAAGCGGGCAAGCAGGCGCCCCGTGCCGGTTCCGGGTTCGCCGCCCAGCAGGCTCATGCCAGCCAGGGTCTGGCGGTTGATTGAGCGCAGCCCGGCGTAGGGATGACCGGGGGGAACGATCAGGACCACCGGCTCCTGCTTCCAACTACGGGCCTGGAAGCCTGGTACGGGGTGCCACCATTCCATCACGGCAATATCAAGTTCGCCATTGGTTAGCTGCTTGGCAATAGCGGGGTTGGAGCTAATGGTCAGATCCAGGTCTGGCATGGAATGGATCTGCTGAAACGATCGCAGGTACGGCTGTAACAGGTAAATGCCCACGTTGGAGCTGGCGCCAATCCGGAGGCTGGTTTCCTGAACGGCTGTTTTTGCCTGCTCGTTCAGGCGCAAAATGCTGTTTGCAAAGGGCTGCAGTGCCAGTGCCGCGCGGGTGGGCTCGCAGCCTGATTTACCACGCCGGAACAGCAGGGTGCCCAGGTGTTCTTCCAGTTTCATGATGTGCTGCGAGAGGGTCGGTTGGGCAATGCCCAACTGATTTGCCGCGGCCTGAAAACTGCGAAGTTGGTAAAGGACATTGAAACTTTTTAACCAGACCGGATTCAGCACGTTCCAGCCCCCGCCTTCAGCGGGGTATTGACGGCATCCATCGGCCGCTCGCCATTGAACGCCTGCAGGATGTTGTCTGCCGCCCGCTGTTCAATGGCGCGCCTGACTTCGGTGACGGCCGAACCGATGTGGGAGGTAAACACCGTGTTCGGATGGCACAGCAGCTCGGGGTTGATACCACGGGGCCGGTCGGTCCGCGCCCAGTCCTCCATTTCAAACACGTCCGCCGCGTAGCCGCCCAGGTGGCCCGATTTCAGCAATTGCAGCACAGCGGACTCGTCCACCACTGAGCCCCGACAGGGGTTGATCAGATAGGCGCCGGGTTTCATCGCCGTCAGTCTTTCCAGGTTCATGGTGTGCAGGGTTTTATCGTTCAGTGCCAAGGCAAGGATGACAATGTCAGACCGCAGCAGCAGCTCATCAAGGCTGACTCTGGTGAGCCCCATGTTCATTTCTTCGGCTGCTGATACAGGCTCCGGCTGCGAATACAGGATTTGTGCCCCCCAGCCCTGGAGTCGGGTGGCCACAGCCTGGCCAATTGCCCCCATGCCAACGATTCCGATGGTGGCACCCCGAATCCCCAGCCCATAGAAACGCGGCTGCCAGCCCTGAAATTCACCGGATCGCACATACTGGTCGGAAGCCTGCATGTTTCGAATCAGGTTGATAGTCAGCCCAATGGTCAACTCGGCAGTGGGCACGGTTAACAGGTCCGGCACAAAAGTCAGCCAGACACCGTGGCGGGTACAGGCATCAACGTCAAAGTTGTCAAAGCCTTTCAGGGCGGCGCCGACAACCTTCAGGTTGGGGCAGGCGGACAGGGTCTCCTCACCCATGCGGTCCGGCATGAACGCCATCATGGCATCGGCTGTGGCCAGCCGGAGGTCTCGGGATTCGGTCGGCAGCGTGCAGCCCGACTGGTTGGTAATCAGCTCTGCATGTGGCCGCAGGCTTTCCAGAACGCTTTCGTGAACACGGTGGGTAATGACAATCCTCGGTTTCATTCAGTGTCCTTATTTGAATTTTTGTCTCAGGCGGCCACTCAGGCCATCGACCATTGTTACCATCACCAGAATCACGATCAGAATCGCGCTGACCTCCTGATATTGCATGATGCGCAGGGATCCCATTAGCTCGAAACCGATGCCGCCGGCCCCGACCATGCCCATCACGGTGGAAGCCCGGAAGTTATATTCCCAGCGGTAAATGGACACATCGGCAAACTGCGGCAGTACCTGGGGAAGCACGGCGTGATAAAGCACCTGCAGACGGGTGGCCCCGGCTGCTTCAGCTGCCTCCACCGGCGCTTCGTCCACATGCTCGATAGCCTCGGCAAAGAACTTGCCCACCATGCCAATGGAATGCAGGCCCAGGGCCAGCACACCTGGCAGGGCACCAAAGCCGACGGCCGCCACGAAGATAATGCCCATAATCAGCTCCGGAACTGAGCGCAGTGCATTCAGCAGGGTCCGGGTGATGTGGAACACCGTGGCATTCGGTGATGTGTTTCTTGCCGCCAGAAATGCCAGCGGCACCGAGAAAGTCACCGCCAGCGCAGTGCCGGCAATACTCATGGCCAGGGTGTCCAGCAATGGCCACAGCCAATCCGTGACATTGGTAAAATCCGGTGGCAGGGATTCACTCATCAAGGTGGCGATGGCTGGCACACCATCAGCCAGCGTCTGGAAATCAAGGAGGTCCACGAACCAGCTGGCAACCAGCACCACCGCAATTACCAGACTGCTCTGCCAGACTTTTTTCCGCCAGCCCCGGGCATGTTGATCAAGCACGGACACTGCCGGGGCCGGCGACTGGGTCGCCGGTTCCGTCGTGATCTGACTCATAAGGCTCCTTACATCTTGGCGAAGTCGAGATTGAGCAGGCCGCCCATCTTGCGAATAACGTCGTAATCGGAATCCTCAATGGCGGCGAAGCCTTCTGCTTTGAGGTTATTCAGAATTTCCGGATCGTCGATGCTGATAAAGGCCTCACGAACCTTGGTTTTGAGTTCCGGGTTCAGATTGGAACGCATGGCCCATGGGTATTGCGGGAATTCACCGCTGTAGCCGAGGATGCGAACGTTGTCGCGGTCGATCAGGCCACGGTCCATCACGTGGTGGAAAATGACTTCCGACAAGCCGCCAGCCTGGCCATTGCCATTAGCAACGTTTACGGCAACAGAATCATGGCTGCCCACAAAGTGCGCTTCGTAGTCCTTGCCGGCTTCTAGGCCAGCGTCCTCCAACAGAACCGTTTTGGGGATCAGGTGGCTGGAGGTGGATGCCCGGTCGCCATAGACCATTTTCTTGCCCTTGATGTCGGCAAAGCTCTGAACGTCCGAGTCGGCATGGGCAATGATGATGGAGCGGTAGGTGGGCTTGCCGTCGACAATCATCGCTGCGAAAGGCTCGATGTCGCTTTTGCTCTTCGCCATCACGTAGGACAAAGGCCCGAAGTAGGCGAGGTCGATACGGCCAAAACGCATGGCTTCGATCATTGACGAATAATCGGTGGTGACGATCAGTTCGACTTCCTTGCCAAGGGTGCTTTCCAGGTAGTCCTTGAGCGGTTTGTTGCGCTTGATCAGTTCGGAGGCGTTTTCATCCGGCAGCAGTGCGACTTTTAACAAGTCCGGGTCCGGGTCTGCGGCGGTTGCTGGCGAAACCAGGCCTATCATCAGAAGCAGGGTGAGCAGTAGGTTGGCAATGGGTTTCATTGGGCTATCTCCTTTGGTTGGGGTTCAGGTTTGCGTGCTGGTTTGGGGTTGGCTTTGTTGGCTTGTATCCCGGTGTTGGCCTCGCAGTGTTCGCTGGGGCTTGTGCCGGGGGCCGAAAAGTAAATCTCCTCCAGATGGCATTGCTGCATTCGTGAAGGTTCGTCATCAAACACAATGCGAGCTTCGGCCAGCCCGATAATTCGGTCGGCAAAGCGCTGGGCATACTCCAGCTGGTGCAGGGAAATAACGGCGGTGATGCCGTCCTCGCGACAGATCTTCTGCAGAAGGCCCAGCACCCTTTCAGAGGTTGCCGGGTCAAGGCTGGCCACGGGCTCGTCCGCTAGAATCATCGATGGTTGCTGGGCCAGCGCCCGGGCAATTCCCACCCGCTGTTGCTGGCCACCGGAGAGCTGATCAACCCGCGACAGGGCCTTGTCGGCCAAACCTACCCGTTCCAGACAATTCAGTGCCATTTCAAGGTCTGCCCGAGGCAAAGGCATCAGGCTTCGAAAAGTCCCGTGATAGGCGAGCCGACCGGTCAGGACGTTGTCCAGCGCAGTTTTACGCTCGATCAGATGGTGGTGCTGAAACACCATCGCCGTTCGGCAGCGGTGCTGTCGCAGGGTTTTTCGGTTGTTGAGCGGCCCCAGCTCACCTGACAACACCTGGCCGGTAGAGGGCGTTACCAGGTGGTTCAGGGAACGAAGCAGGGTGGATTTACCGGCACCGGACAAACCAAGCAGCACGGTAAATTCGCCCTCGCGGAAATCAACGGTGGTGGGTTTGAGAGCAACGACATTCCCGGGGTAAGTCACCCCCATGTCCTCAATGCGCAGCATCATGTTGCTGGAGTGCACAGACGCCATAAGATCACCTTTTGCAATGAATAAGCCCGCATGATTGCGACTTACAATGCAAAGGGTATAAGTGGGAAATGTCACTGGGGTGTCAGTTGAGTGACAGTTCAATGAAGATGTTTAGGGTATTCAGGGAAGCAGTGCACCCACCTCAACTGTTCAGTGAGAAGCTGTGTAAACATCCCTGTTTTAGTTGCACAACTGATTTGTGTTTTCTGCCCGGCCGTGTTCTGTCAGGTCTTCCAGAGAATCAGTGGGGAAGGTACCGGGATCACGAGGCCTAGAAGAGGTCCGCTTTGTGGTCGATTTGAATGTTCGCTTTGCGACCAAAGGTTTCGATAGCAACGTGATTTTGGTTCATATAGATAACGCGGAGTGGCAGTGCCATAGAGAGAGTTATTGTCAAATCTGGTGTATGACCATCAGGCAGCGTTCCTGTCAGATTGATCATCCACCTGTATACCATCTCGAAACTGAGCGTTGTCCACGACCAGCTTCAGTTGGTCGAACCCCTTGATCCGTTTCCAGCGTTTCTGGGCGGACTGGAGCAGTTTGAACACCATCGATAACGTGGTGTCCCGGTTGCCACAGGATCGGCTCCGCTTGGTTCTGAGCCGTACTGTAGCGAAGGTGGATTCGATCGGATTGGTCGTCCGCAAGTGAATCCAGTGAATCGCTGGAAAATCGTAGAAGGCCAGCAGCTCATCACGATCCTTCTCCAGGTTTTCCATGGCCTTGGGGTACTTGTCCCGGAACCGCCGCAAAGCGCTGTCAAAAGCCTTGTGGGCGCTGTCACGAGTCTCGGCCAGGTAGATCTCATGCAAGGCTGACTTCACCTTCGGCTGCACCGATTTGGGCAGCTTGTCCAGCACGTTGGCCGTCTTGTGAACCCCGCACCGTTGATGGCGTGTGTCCGGAAATACCTTGCTCAGGGCCTTCCAGAAGCCCAATGCACCGTCACCAACAGCCAGCTTGGGCGAAGGTTCCAGGCCACGTTCGCGCAAGTCCGTGAGCAGCTCTCGCCAGCTGGCTTCGGACTCCCGGTGGCCGTCCTCAACAGCAACCAGCTCCTTGTGACCATGCTCGGTCACGCCGATGATCACCAGCAGGCAGAGTCGGTCATCCAAGCGGACGTTGCTGTACACGCCGTCTGCCCACCAGTACACATAGCGTTTCTGGCTCAGGTCCCGGCGCTGCCAGTCCTTGTGCTCATCAAGCCACTTCGCCTTGAGCCGAGAGACCGTGTTCGCCGACAACCCTTTGGCCTGCTCGCCAACCAGGGCGCTCAAGGCCTCCTGGAAGTCACCTGATGAAACCCCGCGCAGGTAGAGCCAGGGGATCAACTCCTCCAGACTCCGGGCCCGCTTCAGATACGGCGGCAGTAGCTGGCTGTTGAACCGGATGCCGGAACCGCTGCGATCCCGGACCTTGGGCACCTGGACCTCGACGTCGCCCACGCCGGTCTGAACGGTGCGCTTGGGCAAGTGTCCGTTGCGCACCACCGCCTTGCGACCATCAGGTGCCTTGAGGTCTTTATGCTGCTTCAACAGGCTGTCCAGCTCGGTCTCGATAGCCTGTGCAATGAGATCACGCGCACCCTGCTGGATCAGCTCGTGCAGCGGGTCGTTGGTGGCTACCTCTGGTTGTGAAAGAGCGTGCAGGTTAGACTTGGACATGGCGTATCGTTCCTCTGTTGGTTGTGATCGTCGCGGTGATCAACCAACAGGATACGCCACCTCTTCAGCCTGCTTCCATACACCAGAAATCACCATAACTCCCATAGAGATAGTGAGGTAGAATCCGTGCAAGGGTCCCGTTATGGATGGTAATGCAGCGGCCTAAAGTGACTGGGCACCAGCAAGGCACCATTTGGGCACAGGCAAATAAAAAAGGCCTGCGTTTTCACGCAAGCCCCTGAAAATAATGGCCCGCCCGAGAGGATTCGAACCTCTGACCTCTGCCTCCGGAGGGTGCCGCTACTACCCGATAGCAAGTGGTCTTAATAGACCAAAAATCTGCATGATAAATTACTTACTCCAAAATTTGTTGCCATAAAAAATCCCTATATGTCAGTATTTTGACCGATTAACGCCGATTTCGGGCACAGGACTGATAGGATTTGGATGTCCGGAAACAGGACATTTGATCGGTGCCCCCAGCTAGCTTTTGACCTTAGTTGAGCGTAGTTTACTCTCCCATAATTCGACCGCAACTGTTAGGAAATGAGTGTCCGGAAATCGGACAGCGACTAGGTCGTTGGCGTCTTCTAATCTTTTTCATGAGATAACGGTAGCCCCCGCTTCCCGGGGCTATAAGGCGCCAGTTTTAATCCCATTGGATCGGTCTGTGTATCAGCAGCTGTCAGGAGTTACGATAGACCCTATTAGTGCTGGTGGTAATCCCCCCGGAAACTTTCTGATCCACAAGACTCGAACAGCGCCGTCAATGATCCTCGAAGCCGTGCCCCCTTGACTAGCACGCTTAGGGTGTTTTCGGAAGGACGGGCCATCGCCGATGACGTTTAGGACGCCATTCGATTGCCCAATTTATCAACTAGGTGCCGCGCAAGACGCAGCGTCAGGGCGAGCACGGTGACGGTCGGATTGGCCCAGCTAACCGTGGGTAAAACGCTCCCACCGGCGATGTAAAGGTTGTCGATGCCGTGGACTTTGCAGTTTTCGTCAACGACGCCATCGCGCGGATGCTTCGACATCCGGGTGGTACCCAGCTGGTGATTGGAATGAAGGATCTCGTCGGACACACCAACTGAGCCCGTGAGCATACCGATGCCGTTACGCAGTAAGCAGTCGGCAAGCAGGTCGCCGAAAATTCGGTGTGACCGTCTGTCGATTTCTGAAAGCTCCCAATGCAGGCGCACGCGCGACAGCCCGAATCCGTCTTTCTCGCTCGTCAGGGTCAGGCGACTGCTGGCGTTCGGGGCCTGCTCAAAGAATAGCCCGACTCTCGGCGCCGCATTCGCGTCCATGGCGGGTGTCCTGTAAAAGTGCGCCCTTGCGTTCAATACGCCGAGCCGTGCCTGCGCGTCGGCACGGAGTCCAGCACAATACGTGAATTTGCGGCCATCTCTGGTGCTCGCTACTCCAGTCCACCTTGCGAGCGCAGGGTTCGGCGCCAGCTCTATTCCTTCAACGGAAACGTGCGGATGCTCCATGAACCATCGGCCGACATTATCGTGTGCGTTTCCTACGCCCTCCGGGGATCGGTCTTTCGATGCGAGCATCAATCGTGGGGTCTCGATGCCTCCAGCGGCGATAATGAAATACTTCGCGGTAATGGTGCCGGAAGCACCAGCGAGAGTGCGCACGGTGAGGCGGGCGACAGTATCGCCGTCGTCAGTTAATTGGATGCTGGTCACGCATCCGTTGATCAAAACATCTATTGAGTCGGAGCGCTCCAGGAAATGTCGATTCTCTCCGGCAAAGTCAGCTTTAGGCTCGCCGAATCGCCAGATCCCTGGAAGAAAGTTATTATCGTCAAGTCGCAAGAAGACGTACTCACCGTGCGCCTCGAAGGCATTCGGGTCGAAACAGCCGTCCCGTACATGAAGTCGTTTTGCCGCTTCCCAATAGTGTTCAATAAGCTCGGCTGCGTCGAGCGGCCATCCGCTGTTGACGACCCACGGTCTAGTGTCGAAGTCGATAGGGTCGAACACCGCGCAATACCCGGCCCAGAGCGCGGTGGCGCCCCCCAGCTGCCGAGCTCGCGTTTCGGTCAATGGATAGTGGAGGCCGCTAACATAACCCGCCAGGCAATCGTCGCCGGCTGAGCTTGCTTCGTTGCCGCCTGCTTCCAGTAGCAGCACGCTGTAATGGGCGCCCAGAGCGCGTGCCAGAGTGATGCCGGCAGGACCCGATCCGACGATGGCGATGTCGGCATTTCGATTCAGTGCAACGGACGGATCCAACGCATCGTAGATCATGGCTCTGCTCCTTTGCAGGCTGAAGTTGCGTACAAGGGGCTGCTTGGAATCTTCCGGAATCGGCGCGGGAAACGATTGGCATCGCCCACACATCCATATGTTTGCGCGGTTGATTTACCTTCCCGCGTCTGCAACTATTAAATAGATTACCGTGGCGCAATATGCAGCGCGTCTGCTTTCGGAATCATCGTAAATTCTATCACTTTAGCTCAAGGAGAGATTTATGAATTCGAAATATCAGCTTGCGTCACGTCTTGCGAATGCTTCGGCTTTATTGCACAAAGGATCTGTGAAAGCGGTAAGACTGACCGACAAAGCCCGAGCCGACGGTAAGGTGCAGGCCAGCTGGGGCTCAGCAATGCGGCGTTGACACTCTTTCATTCTGGTTGGTGTTCATGACGATCGATTTGCGATCGTCATGACCCCACCTGCGAAGCTAAGGTGCTATCGTGGCCCCCCTCAGCAAGTTCAATCTGAAACCAGTAGAGCAGCTCGTTCTACAAGGCACGTCTTTCTGCAATATTGACTGTACCTATTGCGATCTCAGCCCAGAAAGCCGACGAACTAAATCCCAAATGCCGATCGATCTGGCCCTGAGACTGGTCAGCGAACTTATTGGCGAAGGATTGCTCGGGCCCGAGTTAGTCGTTGTCTGGCATTCCGGAGAACCGTTAACCCTTCCGCCCGACTATTATGCGGAAGCGATTGAAGCGATTACCACTCTTTGTCAAAAGCATGCGCCCGAAGTGTCAGTGACGTTCGATTTTCAGACCAATGCCACGCTTATCGACGATGCCTGGTGCGATTTTTTCGAAAAGTATGCCTCGGTGGTCAACCTCGGTGTCAGCTGCGACGGACCTGAAGAACTTCACGGCGCCTTTAGGGTCGACAGAAAGGGGCGGAGTACCTTTGATAGCACGATGCAGGGAATGGATGCGCTCGATCGCAGGGGAATCAAATACAATGTGATCGCTGTCGTTACGAGAAGGACATTGGCGAACCCCGAGGCATTCTTGGATTTCTTTTTCAATCGGCGCCGTTCCCTGACCGATTTTCATATCAACGTGTTGGCCAGTCCCATTGCTGACGGTGGGGATTTGCAGTACGGTTCGACTGACAGAAGCACGTTTTGCCAGTTCTATCGCCGCATGTTCGCTTGGTGGGAGGCAAAGCGAACGGCGGGTGAAGACTTCCCGATTCGGAATCTGTCCCAAGCTCTCGAACGGCTTGAGATGTACGGTCGACCCAATGCTCCGTGTTACGTGCGCGAGACGAGTGCGCCACTGCGTTCGCTCAACTTGGATACAGCAGGCAACCTGACGACTTTCTATGCGGGTCTGGACATCGCAACGGAGGCGGACCGCTATGGCGACGGCGCAGGGCTATCGCTCGGTAACATTAGATGCTCCTCGCTTGCTGACATGCTTCGTTCGTCAAAACTCGCGATGATGATGGACGATTTCAACAGTAGCCATCGGTGGTGCGCCGAGAAATGCGAGTACTTTTCCGTCTGTCCGGGGGGGTTTGAGCTGATACAGTGGCGCGATAAGGATAATGTTGGCCGCGATACGCCGGAAACGGTGGAATGTGTCATCCACGCGAAGGCTTTGACCGACGCCGCGCTGGATTTCATCGATTCCTCTGACCGTAGCTAGCACACCGAGTTGTATGGACGCAGTCAGTCGTCAGTCAGTTGAGTCGCCGCGGTCCGTCGAGGCGGCCGACCCATCTTTAATGTACTCGTTCAGAGCATTTAGGAGCCAGTTCCAGTGATGGGCGCAACAGAAGCCCGGAGAGGTGGCGATGATCCAGCGTTCGACTTTGGCTCCAGTGCGGGCCAATGCCTCGAAGAATGTTTCCATCCGTTCGGATGCCCGCCCGCGCAATGCGTCGATGGATAACGCAGGCACAGCACCAAGGTTGCCGTTGTAGTCGTTGATGAAGTAATCCAGATCTATATGGACGACAAGTCGGCCTTCGGGAAGTGAACGCAAAAGGCGAGTTGCATCGTCACTGCAGACGTATGTGCCCAGTTGATCCGCTGATTGCCGTGTTCGTTTTTCAATACTGGCAAAACGGGCATTCGGGAGCAGGGGGTGTGCAACTGAACGGCTCACGACAGCGGACCGTTTTTGGCGGCTGTCGGCTACATTATTTAAATGCAGGACGTGAACTGGTTGCGGAAGGTAGTAGAGCGCGGTTACAAAGCTACCAATTCCGACTGCGCCGCTGCGAATGGCAGCTGGCCAGTCGGCCGGCCTGGCTGGATTGAACGGCTGGCAGGCACCGGGGTCAATGAGGCCATCGGGCGTCAGCACCAACAAGGTGTCCATCATGTCCGTATGGTCATCGAGATGGATCATTACGAGCGGTTCCGGCGAATTGCTTGCCGCCAGACATTGGGAGACGAAGTAACCGGTCCAGCTATCCTCCATGCATAAATCGTAGTCGGCTAGTCGCGCATGGAATCGAGCGAATTCGCCTTCAGTCACCGAGGCGGGAAGCGAGTAAGCGTTGTCGGCAAGATGTGGGTCGGCATCATGGTGCCCGAGATCCGTCCCAGACAGCACCAGTCGCAACCGATCAAGGTCAACGGTTATCTTCGTACTGCGGGCAAAGACCTGTAATTGGTCATGAACCTCCACCTCACCGAGCTCGCGATAGGCATCGCGATCCAGCGTCAGGGCAGACTCGATTGCCGCTTCGGATTTGTCACAATAGGTCATACCCGAAAGGCTCCATCTAGAAGTCCTTGTGAAACCGCAGCGCCACTGCTGATCATTTCGGGCCTTGGATCATCCACCCATCGGGGGAACGCCTGCCGTACCTGCCGGTACACAACCCGGCACGTCTGGCGCAGTTTGCCGCCGCAACCCAATACGTCGTCGCCGTGTTCGATCAGCGTCCAGTTTGGCCAAACGGGATCTCTGGCTGCGCGTACACGCCGGAACGCCTCGGACGGTGAGTACCCCAATCGCACGAGAAGGATCGCCGCTGCCGCCGCCGAGCGCGAGCGCCCCAAGTGACAGTGCACCAACAAGTGTGACAACTCCCCGTCGTCCAATGCATCCGCGTAGCGACAGAGCGCCATGGCGTCTTCTCGCCCCGGTGCGCGCCTGCCTTCGGTTGAATCGAGCGCGTCGTGTAGTTCCAGAACTAAGTGACGGCCTTCGCCGTGAACCTGGGCGGTGCGCGGCAGCACCGTGCCCGGGTCGACGAGCGAAACGACATGGCTTACAGCCGTTGGCACCCCTTGGTTAATTTCCTCCAAACCGAGCACGGAAAGGCGGAACTCGGACGACACGCGCGACATTGTCGCTTCTTTCACTTGGACCACCTCCGGCTGGTTTACAATTGAAGTCCACCTGCATGAGTCGTATAAACCCGGAGCATTAAAAGGTCTGACTTGAATTGCACTTAGTTAAACATAAGTATCTATTTTCCATAAAAAAAGAACTGGAAGAGGATAGGCTTAAAATTGCGAGACCCTACCGGTTTATCCCCTCAGCCTATATCAATGCATGCTACTTGCACATACTTCCATCAGCAATTCAATCGGGCAACGCCCACCGGGGCAGCTGTAACCGCTTTCACAGCTGCCGTCGGGTCTATTTGCTTACCCGCAACACATTGCTTGAGGCAGTGGAGGAATTATTGCCGACTTACCGAGATGGCACGGAAGAAATCTGATTGTATTTGTTAGGCTACAATTGAATTTGGCTGCTGGTGGTTCAATCGGTCTTCATGGCGGACATCACGTCGAGAGCCGAGAAACAAAGGCCAAAGCTTTATCCGCACCTGACTGAGCGCAGAACTCAGGCGCGAAAAAAATAATGTGGAAATATAACTGCCCTAAAAGCAAAAGGCTTAACTAAGTGCCATTCAGATCGGACTTGCCCACTCCCTTGTCAATCGCTAGATATCGTTTCGGCTTCGCTCTAATGGGGCCGATCCTTGCTGAATGTTGCCATACTTTATACACCTACCTTCGTGCAGCTGCGGATGGTGACGGTTCGCGTGCTTTGTACTGCGCGCGAGGCGGATTGACTTTAAAGCGTGCTCTGGAGTTATTCTTGGCTCGTATCGAGCGGGCACCACCTATCGCCGGTACAGATTTCATGGTGTCACGGCTCGCCGCATCGCGACTGGCGCTTGAAGTCTGTCCACAAAGGGCCGCGCCGCTGCTTGCGCTGGAGTTCGAAGGGAGCAGCTGTGCGATGGTGGCTTCCGTGCTTTCAGGTACGGCCGTCCCGAGCCGCGGTGTCTGGGCACAGCCGTACCAATATGAGCGGCTGTTCGAGTTAATGTCTGTCGATCCATTGGGACGCCGCGCGCGCGCAGCGATGATTGAACAGGCTACATTGCTGCGGGCACATATTGCGTCTATCAGCGGCAATGCCCGAACGCTGCACGTCGTCGATACCGGCGTGTTTGGGTCGATCGGCCATTATCTGGCGCTCGGACTGTCGGATAAAGAGGTGCGTCCGGTTATGCTGTTCCGTGCAAACTACAAGCGGCGCGCCGGATTGGTGCTTCCACCCGCCACCGGGCTTGTGTGCGATCAGGACGATTATACTCCTTGGAAACCCAGAAGTGTGTCGCGTCTCTACTGGCCTCTTATCGAGGCCTTTTTCGAGCCAAGTTTGCCGAGTGTCCGTCTCTACAGGCGAGCCGACGACGGAGAAGTGCTCTCCGACCTGCAGAAACCGGACTGGCAAGCGAGTCTATCGTCGGACAGCGATTCGATCAGGGCCGGCGCGTTCGACTATCTTCGGACCCTCAACCCTGGCTCTGAAGCGGCGATCCTTGAACGATCGACCAGGGCTTGGCGCGCTCTTCGCAGGCGCATTGTGTATCCTACATCGGAAGACGTTCTCTTGCTCGGCGTCAGTCCGCGCAGCCTCGATTTCGGGGTCGACGATCTGGTGATTTTCGGGGAGCCTGTTTCAAACGCGAGCCCATTGCGCCGGATCGCCGAAGTGCGGGACTCGATCTGGCCTGAAGGTGAAATTCGAAGACTGTTTCCGAAGACGGCTGGTATTTGGTTACATCTGATCGAGGTGAGTCGGACGATCGCCAGTGCCTACCGCGCTGTGCGATAGTTAACGAGGACTGAGGGTTCTAGCGTTACGCTCGAACAGCACTCAATTTTCAAAGCCACGCGTGACGGCATTGCCTGTTTGGCATTATCCGCTCCCGCGGTGATGATGGCGCGCAAATTGATTGCGTACAAATGCTTTTGGAATACTCGATTTTTGCAAACTATCGATTTATTCTGACGTCATTGATCGTTATGAGCTTCTTTCCGGGCCTCCAAAAGTGTGGGTCGCCGCTAAAATGCTCCTCGTAAGCCTGGAAGAAAGCAGAGCGTAACTCTTCCGAATCTTTTTCTGTGTCTTCTGCCTCAAACCAGTGGATTGGCGGAGCCATTCCATCCGGCAACTTCGTTTCCCCGCATCCAAATTTGACTCCGTACGCCGAGTCGAGCATTTTCGGAGTAATATTCGTGTCACTTAAATCTGCTCCTCTCAGTATGGCCCCGTATAATAGGCATTCGTGAAAATCTGCGGACTGGAATTTCGCCCCCTCCAGCGAAGCTTGACGAAGATCAGTGTGTTGCAGCCTGGCATATCGTAAATCTGAGTTGTCGAAATCTACGAAAGGCAATCGCAGCGCATTGAGATTGCTTTTACGCAACACTGAATCAGAAAAGTCTAGGGGAACTTCTAAATTCATTTCATACACGATTCGTTCTTCGGGTCTCTTTCCCAGCATATAAAGAGCTGCTTGAATGTCGACCTCTGGCGGATAGCTTTCGCCACCGTCATCGCCGACCATTTGACTCAGCGAATTCAGTCGCACATAGGCACACATGGTTTCAACAACTCTGACATGATCTGGCAGGCTATCTTCAGAGATGCGTTGCAAAGTGTAAAGCCCGCCCAGGCGAACCTCAATGTTAGGCTGCTCCTCTTCCCAGTTGACCCTCTCATCCCCCTTGGTCACCGTCTGGCTCCGCGGAACGCGCCGCACAGCACCTATCTGATCGACCGCTTTCGAAAATCGATCTGTAATCATTCGCTCCTGCGCCGTTTGAACCTGGTCAAATGCGATCTTTGATCGCCAGACAACTAAGGGTGCACCTAGAAATGCAGCCAATACGAGACCTAAATTCCGAATTATTGCGCTTTTGTCATCGGGATTCATGCCATCGGGGTCTTTGGCTAGAAGAACTTCAAGAAATTCTTTCGCCACCAGGGCCCCCACGTACAAATAGAAAAGAAATGCTCCGACGGCCAGCAGACACAAGAACGTGCTGACAACGCTCCAGTAAGGAGGGTGCTCATAAACTTTGATAAGAAATTTACTTATGTAGTTGCCCTGCATTCTTGATCTCCCTGATCGCCAAAGTGGACTTACCCCGGGGCGGTGGGGGCAACTACATAGCCTATGAGTAGAGCATAGGAGGAGGCGCCATAAATAGCTAAAGTTGCACTGCGGAATTCACGAACGAAGCGGTCCGACTAGTAATGGAAAGGCAATATCGAAGTGTTTTATAACCATATCCGACGTCATGCGCATCTGCGGGCGTCCACCCATAGGCGCATGCAATGGCCTTCGTTTGAGGCTAGGAAGTGGTGGGCGCTTGTCGGCATAAATCCAATCGCTCCCGCCGCAAGCAGATTTACTATGTGTTATCCGCTCTCAGCGACCTCCCCCCGCGATACTCGACCGATGTCAGATTCGTCGAAATCCCTTAGTTTGACTGCCAGTTCAAGCTGCAGGCCGTTAGGGTCCTGTAAGAAGACGGCCTTGGCGTTACCGAGGTCGGTAACCTCAGAAACTGCGATGCCGTGGCGGGAGATGGCCTCGGCTTTAGCCGTCAGTTCTTCCAGGGATGGGATTCTTAGCGCATAGTGATACATGCCAGGCGGCACGCCTAGGGCGCGGTTAATACTTGTGTCGTAGCTGTCGTTTATGCCGTCGACGCCCTTGGCCTCCATGAATACGAAGTATTGTCCCTCGCCGACATCGAAGCTTACCTGCCTGATGACGCCAGCCTTGCCGATTTCAATACGCTCGTCCGCGACGCGCCGACAGCCGAGGACATCGCAATAGAAGTGGATTGTAGCTTCCATGTCATGCGTTGAGACTCCGACGTGTGCAAACCCTGCATTCATGGCTATTTCCTTATTCGTTTTAGTCTGTGTAGAGCCACATAATATTACATCGACGTGGCGATGCTCTGTCGTTTTAAACGCTCGCGCGCAGCGGCCAGCTCGTGCAGTAGCGTAATCTCCCGGCAAGACAAGAAGTTGTCGAGGCAGTTGGCGGGAACGGACAGTTTCGGAAGCAGCTCGTGCGATTCCTCGCGGACATAGAAACGGTTCAAGCCGTCGAACAACGCGAACAGATACCCTTTGGTTAGCAAGCGGGGCTCCCAATCGTACCAGGTGGGTTCGCCGGTGTGTGGCGAGACTGCCTCAACAGCTAGCACCAGCGGGCGGTGCGCGTCGAAGTCCGCACTTCGAATCACGGCCGCTTCGAAACCCTCGACATCGATTTTTAGGAAGTGGATCATTCGGTCTTTTGCGTGCTCGCGCAACAGGCGATCCAGTCTGGCAGCCCCTACCATATGTTTCACCGGCTCTGCATAGTCAGGGATGCTGGGTTCCAGCAATTCCGGCCGGCATGTTGCAAGCGCGGAGTATCGAGGCACCCAAATCGGCAGCGGCCCCGGGCAGTCTGATACCGCAAGCTGTAGGTTTATGTCTCTCGGTCGCTCCGCCAGGAAAGCCTGCATTCGGTCGGCTTGTGGTTCTATATTGATTCCTGACCAGCCGCGATCGTAGAAGACCTTCGTTACGCTGTCGTCGTTGGGGTGCCACGCACCCACATCCACGTAAAAGCCCCGTTTGACATGCGAAAGTGCTCGTAGGAGCACGATGTCCTCCGCATTCTGTGCGTACGACACTGTAGGCGCAGGATTCTTTTCCATTAAAGACCCTTTTAGGGCTTGCCTGACCGGATGCTTTCTTCTGTTGGTCGGCTGTACGTATTGGGAATATAAAATCCCTTCTCGTTATCCATTTTTGCTGGCCGCATAGCCCGTGAAAATGGCAATAACTAGTTGGCACACTTTGATGGTAGTCAACGCCTTAGTGCTAATCAATGCAGCGATGTACGGTGCGACTAAAATAGGGAATGTAGTGGTCAACTAATCCCGGACAGTATTTTAAGGTTTTCCTCAGCTGCAACGGGCGGAATGCCATCGTTGAATGTGTGAGGTCGCTGCCGGTTGTAATAGTCCATCAGATAGCCACCAACATCTTTTTTGGCCTCAGGCAGATTCCGATATCCCATGGCCGGTATCCACTCAGATTTCAGACTCCGGAACAGTCTCTCCATCGGTGCGTTGTCCCAGCAGTTGCCACGTCGGCTCATGCTTTGTGTCATTCGATAGCGCCAGAGCCGCTGACGGAACTTACGGCTGGCGTACTGACTGCCCTGGTCCGAGTGAAACATGACTTTCTCCGGTCGACCACGCTGTTCCCAGGCGTGGTCCAGAGCTTTGACAACCAGGTCGGCATCAGGACTGGATGACATGGCCCAACCAACAACACGGCGGGCATACAGATCCAGCACCACAGCCAGATAACTCCATCGCTGGCCGCTCCAGATGTAAGTGATATCACCGCACCAGACCTCGTTAGGCCGTTCTGCTGCAAACTCACGATCCAGATGGTTCGGGATATCCGGTCGCTCAACGGTCGCCTGCTTGTAGGCGTGAGGACCC
>JAWWAT010000024.1:0-17616 GCA_033721635.1 Marinobacter sp.
AGGCTCTGCCGACCCGATGGTCGGAAATGCCAGGAGCTGTGCCAAAGAAAAAACCGCTAAGAATCTGAACCACATAGAAAACATTCCGAAAGCATCAGGCAACCGGGTACATTGACAGCGCGTACCCTCAGGAGTTCATATAGGCTGCCCATACTGTTACAACAGCAAGCACTACGAACAGAACGCTTGCGCCAATCCGGGCTGTGGCAAGGGGCAACCGTTCCATCAGCCAGCGTCCTGCCATGATAACCGGTATGTTGGCTAGCAGCATCCCCACCGTGGTACCCAGAATAACCCAGAAGGTTTCGGTAAACCGGGCCGCGAGAACGACGGTCGCAACCTGAGTCTTGTCGCCTATCTCCGCCAGGAAGAACATGACAGTGGTAGCCATGAATGCCCCCATGCCCAGAAACTTCGAGTCTTCGCTGTCATCCTTGTCTGGCACCAGCAGCCACAGGGCAATGGCGACGAAGCTGACAGCCAGAATCCAGGGCAACCAGGTTTGCGGAATGAATGAAGCTACCCAGGCACCGAGCCAGGCTGACAGGGCGTGATTGAGAACCGTCGCGACAAAAATACCGAGGATGATGGGCAGTCGGGCAGCGTATCGGGCAACGAGGAATAGGGACAGAAGCTGGGTCTTGTCGCCAATTTCCGCTATGGCGACGGCAACGGTTGAAGCGAGAAAAGCGTCCATGAAAAACTCCAGGGCGGATAACCAGACATGAGACGGCCCACCTTCCGCCCATTGGAGGTGAAACCGCCTCAGGTCTTGCCAATTTCACCGATGTGGCGGTGAAACATGATAGCCATGGGGATTTGGCCCCAAGTATGTTGACTACCATCCGACCGGCTAACCCGGTGCGGAGGCTACTCCCCTGAAGAGATGCCAGCATAATAATGAATCCGGCGCGGGGCCGCAACCACAGGCCTTCCTAGACCCGCATTCGCCACACCGGGATCGCCGCAACCGCTACGAATGCCGCCACCAGCCACCAGGCCGAATGGAAGGCGTTGATCGTTGGCAGGCCCGCACTGTGGTCGCCGAACTCGATGGTCAGCGCCACCAGGTTGACACCAAAGGCGCCCCCGAGCTGGCGCATGAAATTCAGGGTACTGGAGCCGGCACCCAACTCTTGCGGTTCCAGGGGGTTCAAGGCGCCCGTTGATAGGGCCGGGAGCATGAAGCCGATACCAACGCGCCCCAGAACCGTCCACAGGACCAGCCAGCCGAAGGCCAGCTCGAGGTCAGAAAGGGCAAACAGCATGGCTGACAGGGCAAATGCACCGATCCCGAATACAACCAGAACCCGTGCGCTGTGCCTGTCCGCCAGCCTACCCGCTAATGGGAACGTCATACCCAAAACAATCCCAGCCGGCAGCATGAGCAAACCGGCCTCCGTCGCACTGAAGCCAAGAGCGGTCTGCACAAACAGCGGAATGAGATAGGTGGATCCGAACAGTGCCAGCCCAAGGGCCATGGCACCCAGACAGGCGAAAAGAAAAACCGGTTTGCGCAGTAAGGCAATGTTTACCAGCGGATGCGCGGTTCGTCGTTCACGCAGCACGAAGAGCAGCAGCCCTGCGAGGGCCAGAATTCCCTCAGCGAGAATCCAGCCTTTCTGCCCCGCCGCCTGTTGCAACCGGTTCAGGGTGTCCAGCGACAGGGCGATGGTAAACCCAAGCAATATCAGGCCGGGGAGGTCAAAGCGATAGGGTGCTGGCCGGGAGACCGGCAGCGGCAGGAAGCGCCAGGCCATGAGAACACCCACCAGGGTGACGGGGGCTGGCGCGAACATCACGTAGCGCCAGTCCAGTTGATCAACCAGGAAGCCGCCCAACACCGGGCCCAGCGCCGGCGCCAGTATCACCCCCATGCCATAGATACCCATGGCCTGGCCTCGCCGATGGCGTGGAAAAATGCGGAACACCAGGTACATGCCCATGGGCTGCATCAGGCCGGCCATTGCGCCCTGTCCTATCCGGGCAGCGATGAGCTGGCCGGGCGTCTCGGCAAAACCACCAGCAAGGGAAATCAGGGTGAAGAGAAACATGGCTACGGCAAGGGTCTTGCGAACCCCGAAGTGATCCAGCAGCCAGGAGGAGGCGAGCATGGTGGTGGTCATGGCAGCAATAAAGCCCGTCGCCAGCCAATGGACCTGGCCCTGGCGAATGCCGAACTCCACCATGATATCGTGCAACGCCACGTTCACGACGGTGGCGCTGAGCACGGTGGCCATGGTCCCTATCATCACCGTGGCCACCGCCAGCCAGCGCCAGCGATCTCCGTAGCGGGCCTTCAGCCCCTCAACTGAGTTATCAGCCAAGGGTTACTTCTGCTTTTCGGCGTTTTCCAGGATCTTGTTAAAGACCTTGACGGTGCACTCGATCTCTTTGTCGCTAATGCCTTCGAGCATTTCCTCGCGCAGAACCTCGGCTCGTTCAGAGAGGTCATCCATAAACGCCCGACCGGCGTTGGTCAGATGTAGCCGTCGTGCCCGGCGATCGTTCGGACAGGGCCGGCGCTCGATCAACCCCTGTTGCTCAAGGCTGTCCAGCAGTCGAACCAGGGTAGGATTCTCGATCGCCATCAGGCTTGCCAGCTCGCGCTGGGTCAGCCCTTCACCGCCTTTTTCCAGGTACACCATGGTGCTCCAGCGCGCCTGGGTGACGCCCAGGTCCTTTAGGCGCTCATCGAGCATTTTTCTCCAGCGCCGGGTAACCCGGGCTACCGCAAAAGGAAACTGGTCTCTCATTTGTCGTCACTCCATAGAAAAGGGCCTTGGCCCTGGCCAGGCGCAACCGCGCACTCGACCAACAATTCACATTATCGGATCGTCACCAATAGTATGCTAACCATTGAGATAAAAACAGATACGGAAGTAAAAACAAAATCGGGGAAAACCGAAAGCAGCATCAGCTGGCCTGACGCTGCTCCTCGCGTATCTCTTCGACTTCGGGAGACTCGTGGAACTCGGTATTTCGCGGATCGATCTCGGCGAGCACCGGCGACGCTTCCGGCATGGCAGGCACGAAGTGCTCCTGATCCGCAACGGCCACGTCTTCGGTATGACTGATCCGGTAACTGGTAATTACTGCCAACAGCAGCAGGAAGCCGGCATTGCCGAAAAACAGGCCCTTCGGCCCCAGAAGGTTGATCAATTCAGCCATGACAATCGGCCCGATGACACTGCCGACCCCATAACTGAGCAACAGCGTGGCGCTGGCGGCAACAATGCGGGTGCTTTCCATACGGTCATTGGTGATAGCCACGGCTACCGGATACAAAGCGGCTGAAAGTCCCGTGAACACACCAACCAGAAGGGTCAACAGCCATGCATTGCCGGCACCGAGGACTCCGACACCGCCTGCGGCTGAGGCCGCTAACACCGCGATCCAGAACATCACCCGGCGACGGTCGAAACGGTCACAGAGCCGGCCCAACGGCCAGGCTAGGATCATGGCAGCAACAATGGCACTGGCCATGAACGTGGAGGTACGGGCGACGTCCAGTCCGACCAGAGTTGCGTACACCGGCCCAAGCGCATAGAAGCCCCCGATCATGACGCCACAGATCAGGGCGCCGGCAACACCGCTGAAGGATTCTCTTGCCAGAGTGAAGATAGAGATGCGCTGAACCTGCTCAATAACCGGCGCCTCCATTTTGGTCAGTGCAAGCGGCATCAGGGCCAGTGCCAGCAGGATCGCCGCAATTGAGAACGGCATGAAGTTGGCCGGGTCGCCAATGTTCACGATGAGCTGTCCGCCGGCGGCGGAGAGGTAAAACACAATCTGGTAAACCGCGAACAGCGCGCCGCGGTTGGCATTGGTAGCACGACTGGAGAACCAGCTCTCGATCACCACCAGCACACCGGCAACGCTGAACCCGGAGAGAACCCGCAGCACGGCCCAGAAAATCTCGGAAACGGCCATCGGGTAAAGTAGCGACGTAACGGCTGCGGCTGCAGCAAACACGGCGAACGCCCGGATGTGACCAACCCGGCCAATAATCCGGTGCACGTAGAGGGTACCCAACACAAAGCCGATGGAATAACAGACCAGAATCCAGCCGATGATATCCGGCGAGATCGCCTCGATACTCAGACGGATACCCAACAGCGTCATCAGGAACGCATTACCGCTGACCAGAAGAATGATGCTCAAAATCAGGGCAGACAGGGAGGTGACCATTCGGGTCATTACAGCGGCTCCGGGCTTTACAGAGTATTCTGGATTGAATGACAGACAAAATAGCAGCAAGTCCCGGACTCTGCCGGCCGCGTATTAGATCAGGACTGGGAAGTGAAACCACTAGGCACTTCCCGAAACCTGTTAACTGCATCACAAAAACTCGCAAAGGCTGGCATGAAGCGGTTTGACAGGGTTTTACATTAATGTGCCGTAACAGACCATGAGTGCCGGAGCAGGTAACATGAAAACGAGCTATTCATTGGACCGTGAGCGCCTGGTTATGAAAAAAACGGACTGGCCCATCCGCTGGGATCTGCTGCTTCGCTACCGACTTATCGAAACCATTGCCCTGTGGGAAGGTCGTCTGACGACCAACCACATCTGCCACAGTTTCGGTATCGGTCGTCAGCAGGCGTCCAAGGATATCAACACCTATCTGCGCGAACTGGCGCCCGGCAATCTGGTCTATGACCGTCATCTGAAAGGGTATGTGCCGGCCGATAATTTTCGTCCGGTGGTAACCCGTGGCATGGTCAGTGAGTACCTGGATCTGCTTGCCCGCCAGCAGAATCTGAGCAACACGTTCGAATCTCTCAACATTGGGCTGCCAGACAGTACGGTAGTTCAGGGCCCGAACCGTGTAATTGCACCGGAAACCATGCGCGCCGTGGTGACGGCAACGCGACAGGGCAGGCAGTTGCGCGCCAGCTATGCTTCCCTGAGTCGCCCGGAAGCGGTGGAGAGCATTCTTGAACCTCATACTCTGGTGTGTGCCGGCAACAGCTGGCACTTGCGGGCCTGGTGTGACTCCAACCGGGAGTTCCGGGACTTTGCCCTGAGCCGTTTCCGGACTTCGCCCGAAGCTCTGCGCCAGCGTGCCAGGCACAGCCGGGAGCAGGACGAGCACTGGAACCGGGAGGTAACCCTCGTGGTAACTCCGGATCAGCGCCTGACCGAAGCCCAGCAAGAGATCATTGCCAGGGACTACGGTATGGAGCATGGCCGCCTCGAGGTCGTCAGCCGTGCCGCTCTTGCCCCCTACGTGCTGTCACGTCTTGGCATAACCTTCGACAACCAGCACCCGGATCCGCTGGTGCAACAGCTTGAGCTGGCCAACCCGGATCAGTTGGGGTTTGGCAGCAAACGCGAACAGGCCCTGAAAGCCGTTGCCGGTCTCAGTTAAGCTGCAGGTGTGTGCTCTGAAACCTGGCGATATTACTTTTTCTTTTTCCTGATTCTGCCATTGCTGCCCGTGGCGGCAACGGCAGAATCGGCCTGTGGTAGCCCCGCGACGCCGATTTCGGACGTCCAGGGCACTGGCCCGGCGTCACCTCTGACGGGCAAAACCGTCACAGTCGAGGGCATTCTGACCCAGGATTCCCGGTCTGACGGCGGGTTTGGTGGCTTCTACCTGCAACAGGCAGACCATCAGGCTGACAACGACCCCACCACTTCCGAAGCACTGTTTGTGTACACCAGACGTGATACCGGCGCCCCCGGCATGCGCCTGCGGGTAACCGGTAACGTGAAGGAGTACCACGGACTGACTGAACTGGTGGCGGTTCGGGACCTCCGGATCTGCGGCAAGGAAGCCTTGCCGGCGCCGGTTCCCCTGACTTTGCCCTGGGCCGTGAATCCAGAGCATCTCGAAAACATGAGGGTTGCCTTCCGCCAGCCCCTGACGGTGGTCGACAACTACAACCTTGCCCGTTATGGAGAACTGGCACTGGCAGCTTCGGATCAGGTCCAGCCAACCGAGTACCTGCCACCCGGAGACCGGGCTCACCGGCAGGCCGCCAGGAATCGCCTGAACCGGGTATTGCTGGACGACAACCGATCCCAACGAGACCCCCGGCCCGTGCCCTGGCCGCCGGGCGGGCTGTCATCGGCAACTGTCCGGGCCGGCGACCGGATCGATGGCCTTGTCGGGGTTCTGGACTTCCGGTTCAATGCCTGGCGAATCCAGCCCAGCGAGACTCCGGTTTTTCTGGCCACCAACCCGAGAACGCCGGCTCCGTCAGCGCCGGCCGCCGGTTCGGTGCGGGTCCTGGCATTGAATCTCGGTAACTACTTTAACGGTGACGGCAAGAATGACGACTTCCCGACCCCTCGAGGCGCGGCGACGGTGGCGGATTTTCAGCGCCAGCAGCAACGTCTGATTGAAACGCTCCTGGCCCCGGATCCGGATATCCTCGCGCTCACGGAACTCGAGAACGACGGCTACGGCCCCCACAGTGCAATCGCCACCCTGGCCAGCGCCCTTGGCGGTCAGTGGCAGTTTGTCAGAACACCAGGCCAGGATGGCGATGACGAGATCCGGACCGGCCTGCTCTACCGCGCCGACCGGGTCAGTGTC
Source organism: Marinobacter sp. (assembly GCA_033721635.1). Taxonomy (GTDB): domain Bacteria; phylum Pseudomonadota; class Gammaproteobacteria; order Pseudomonadales; family Oleiphilaceae; genus Marinobacter. The sequence continues at coordinate 6,548 of JAWWAT010000024.1, forward strand.
CGCGGTTTGCCGGAACGGCTGACGAGCGGCCCCTTCAGATCCCGGGGGCGGCCGCCCCTGGCCCAGGATTTTGCCCGCCTCGATGGCGACGCGACCGTGAGGGTTATTGTTCCTCACCTGAAATCAAAATCCTGTCGGGGTGCCGGCGGCGATGATAGGGATATGGCCGATGGCCAGGGCTGTTACACCAACCGGCGGATTGCCGAAGCACAAGCACTGACCGACTGGCCCGGGACCATCTCCGGGGATAGTCGTTCAGCAGGCACACTGATTATTGGCGACCTCAACAGTTACGCCCGCGAGCAACCGCTTGCCGTATTCGCAAAAGCCGGCTTCACCAGCATGGTGCACCATTTCCATCCCTGTACACAGATGACCTGTCGCCATTACACCTACCGATTCCGTGGCGAGAAAGGGTCGCTGGATTACGCCCTTGCCTCCGAATCGCTGAAACCGAGGGTTGTGAGCGCCCGGAGCTGGTTGGTAAATGCCGATGAGCCGCGGGTGCTAGGCTACCAGAACGACCTGCCGGCATCCCGACAGGGACCCTGGCGATCCAGCGACCACAACCCGGTGATTGTCGACCTGAAGCTCTGACTTTCATTGACCGGACACAGGCATGCTGTTGCCCGCGCGCCCACATCCACGGGCACTCCGGCCAAGGCTCCGGATGTTGGTCCCGGTAGACTGGCGGTCAGACCCAAAACCTGGTGATCGCAGACAGTCATGAGAATTCCTGCCCCCAACCTCTGGCCCGCCGCCCGCACGGGACAACGATTTCTTCTCCAGGCCCGCCGCCGGGAGGCGCTCGTGGATGGTCACAAGATGGTTTTTCTGGAGCGGGGAACTCCCGGTGCGGGCAGCCCGACTATCGTGCTGATTCACGGCTTTGCCGCCATGAAAGAAAACTGGGGACTGTGGCTGCAGAGGCTACCCAGGCACTGGCATCTTCTGGTGCCGGATCTGCCAGGATTCGGAGAGAGTGATTACCGGCCACAGGCCTGCTACCGCTATGAGACCCAGGCAAGCCGGCTGGTCCAGTGGCTTGCCCGCTTTGACACGAACAACCTGCACCTGGCCGGAAGCTCCATGGGCGGCGCTATTGCCGCAGTGCTCGCCCACAAGCTGGATCCGGCGCCCCGTTCGGTGACGCTGCTCAACAGCGCCGGTATCCCGGAACATAAAGAGGTCGACATTCATGCCCCCCTGAAGTCCGATCGTGACGGCATCCTGATTCCCCGGAACTGGAAAGGCGTCTACCGAATGTTCAACAGTGTCGGCACCGGCAAACCGACGGTCTCCGGCCTCGCCATGGCCGGGCTGCTGGGTCCCGATCTGCTGGGCCGCACCGACGCCCTCCGACACATATTCAGCGACATGGTGGCAGACGCCCTGGCACCGGCCCGTTATCTGGGCACCGACACGCCACCACTGCAGGTTCAATGGGGTGACCGGGACGTGATTACGCCCACACGCTGCGTGGACTGGTTCGTATCGGCCACGCCAGATGCAGAAATTCATATGTTCCGGGGTGTCGGCCATCTTCCCATGCTGGAAACACCCGTGCGTTCGGCGGAGGTTCTCGAGGACTTTGTTCGCCGCCACGGCCAGTGAAGCGACCCCGCGGAGCCCTACGAGCGAGCCAATGATTGGCCTTTCAGGCCATTTATTTCGTCAGCGAAGTCATGGGGGAACGATCCGGGAGACGCCATAATCGTCGAAACTACGCGTTCTGCGACATAACAAGAACAGAATCAGACGAGGAAAACCCATGCGCGCCTCCGTTTCAATGGCACAGGACCTGGGCATGCCGGCCATCTACCTGCACCTTCTGGCCGAGTTGCTGAATACCATTGGTGTTGATGAAAAGGACCTCCTGCTTCGGGTCGGACTCGATCCGGCACGCCTGCAATCACACGATCTACGGGTGAGCCAGACCCAGGCCAGCGAGTTTGTCACCCGGGCCATTATCGAAAGCGGTGAGCCGGGACTCGGAATCATGCTCGCCCGGGAACTGAAACTACCACTGCACGGCGCACTGGGCACGGCGGTCATGAGCAGCCGCACGTTGGGTGATGCCATGGAGCTGATGACCCGGTACCTGACACTGCGGGTGCCCCATCTCCAGGTCCGCAAACGGGAAACCGGCAACACGGCCTGGTTCGTTGTAAGCTGCGATCTCGATCTCGGCCCCATGCACGGGTTTATCATGGACGCCATGCTGTTCGGGTGCGTTTCCATGGGGGCGCAACTGACAGGCTCGGTGGTTGATGGCTTGCGGATTGTTCGAAGGGGGCCGGAACCGGCCTACTTCCACCGGTTCCGCTCACAGATCCCGGTACCGGTGGAGTTCGGTGCCACGGAGAATGCCCTGGTGATCCCCACCGCCCGCCTGGATCTGCCCGTGCGCTTCACCGACGATCAACTGGCCGCCTCATCAAGAGCGCAGTGCGAGGAGGCGCTGCGGCAGTTGACCGAAGACGCCGGATTTGCCTGTCGGGTGCGGCGGGTAATTGAAACCAGCCACCCCTTTCCACCGAAACTGGCCCGGGTTGCAGGCACCTTGTTTGTCTCCGAAAGGACGCTCAAACGCCGGCTGCAGGAGGAGGAAGCCAGCTTCCAGCAGCTGGTGGACCAGGTCCGCCTGGAACGGGCACAGGATCTGCTCCGCAGTACCGGCATGAATCTGAGCCAAATTGCCGATACGCTCGGCTATGCCGACGCCGCGAACTTCACCCGCGCCTTCAAACGATGGACCGGCACCAGTCCCAGTCACTACCGGAACACACCAGCGGGATCCGCCTTGACGCTCGCCGTGCGGGCAATGGCCACGGGGTGATCAGTCGATACCGATGATTTTGTGCATCTGCAGGGTAAGACGCCACTGCGGGTGAGCGAGACAGTAGTCGGTGGCACGACGGGTGTTACTTTGCTTGATTTCGTCCACCGCGGTTTCCGGTATCGTAGGGGAGGCCATGGGCGACAGGAAATAATGGCGCGCGCGAATGCCCAGGAATCGCTCCGGCATTGCCAGGGGTTGTGGATACACCAGTTTCAACTCGTCACAGACCTCGATGACCACCGGGGCATCGGCCTTGGGGCTGACGCAAAGCCAGTCAATGCCTTCCGGGGCCGGCAGGGTACCGTTGGTCTCGACCCCGACTTCGAAACCTTCCCGGTGAAATGCCTCGATCAAGGGCGCATCCAGTTGCAGCAGGGGCTCGCCACCGGTGCAGACCACATAGGGCTTACCGGGCGCGTCCGGCCAAAGATGGCGTATGTGGCGGGCCAGGGCTTCCGCCGTTTCAAACCGGCCACCGTTCTGGCCGTCGGTACCGACAAAATCGGTATCACAGAAATTGCAGACCGCACTGGCACGGTCTTTCTCACGTCCGGTCCAGAGATTGCACTTGCTGAAACGGCAGAACACGGCCGCCCGCCCCGCCTGAGCACCCTCGCCCTGAAGGGTGTAGAAAGCTTCCTTGACCCGATACATCAGCCTGCGCCCTCGTATTCCAGAGGATCGCTCACACCATTGGCGGCAAACGCTTCCAGGCGCTCAACGCACGATCCACATCGGCCACAGGCTTGCTCCCGGCCGTTGTAGCAGGTCCAGGTCTGCGAATAATCCAGGCCAAGGCGGAGACCTTCGGCCAGGATCTGACCCTTGTCCATGGCCATGAAGGGCGCCTCAATGGCCACCGGTTCGTAGTTGGCGACCCGGCAGACCGCGTCCATTTTTTCGACGAATTCGGGGCGACAGTCGGGGTAGATGGCGTGGTCGCCACCGTGAGCGCCGTACCATACAGCGCCGGCACCCACCGTCACGGCGTAACCGGTTGCCAACGACAGGAGGATCATATTCCGGTTCGGCACCACAGTGGCTTTCATGCTGTCTTCTTCATAATGGCCTTCCGGCACCTCCATATCGGAAGTCAGCGATGAGCCAGCCATCACCCCACTCATGGCCCGGATATCAATCACCTTGTGGGGAATACCGTGGGCCTCGCATACCGAACGCGCGCACTCGAGCTCCCTGACATGGCGTTGCCCGTAATTAAAGGACAGGGCATGCACCCGAAAGCCACGTTCCCGGGCCAGATGCAGCAGGGTGTAGGAGTCCATGCCTCCGGAATAGATAACAACCACAGTGTCTGTCATTCGGGCTCCCCGTATGGTGCGATTCGGTTTGGACTGGTTTACTGTCGCGCCCGAGGCCTGTTGCTGTCATCGGGCTTTTACAATGAATGGACATATTGTAACAGTGCAGGGACAGGTTGGGTTCGCGTCTCGGTTGCGGGGCGGGTAAACTCAGCGAAAAACAACTCATCAGCTACACTGACTCCATGACCACTACCCAGCCGGCATTCATCGATTTCGAGGCATCCAGTCTCGATCTGATCGCGAGCTACCCCATTGAGGTAGGGATTTGCATGCCGGATGGCGCTCTCCATAGCTGGCTGATTGCCCCCCATGTGCTCTGGCAGGACTGGTCACAAAGCGCTGAACAGATACACGGCATTTCCCGCGAGACCCTGGAGGCAGACGGTATTGCTGTAAGTGAAGTGGCCAGGGCCCTGAATGAACTGCTACCGGAACAGGTGTTCTGCGATGCCTGGACATTCGACAGCTTCTGGCTGCACCGGTTGTTCAGGGCCGCCCGCATCACCCCGGCCTTTCAGTTGGAGTCCATTTCAGCGTTGCTGGATACCCGGCAGGTGCGCCAATGGTCGGCGCTTCGCCAGCAGGTGATTACCGATCTTGGCCTGCCAGTACATCGGGCGGCAAATGACGCCCTGATCCTTCACAAGACCTGGGAGCGGATTGCCGAGGACCACGGCGCCCTGGAGCCATTAACCGGTCACAGCCGTCGGGCCTGATACGGTATCAGGCCATCAGTGCCTGACACGCAAGGCGATAACTTCCAGACCATCCCGAAGGGTATTGAGAGTCCAGTAGGTTACCAGCGCCATGAGCGCGGCACCCGTCACGGTAAACACCAAATTCTCGCCCACAACCTGTTCCTGTGCGGCCAACAGGTATAGCCCAAGTGCGACAATCAGGGCGAGTTCAATCAGTGCGTGGAATCGGAACTTTCTACTGGCAGATCCGGCGTCGTCGGACATTTTGCTAGGTTTCAACCTCTGTCTGTCTTTGGCAATGAATGGAAAGGTAGTGTGCGAATTATCGCCACGACAGCCAAAAAAATCTGTACGAAGTAGTGGCTACGAAGATTCCACTACCCAAAAAAAAACGCAGCCATAGAGGCTGCGTAGAAAGGAGAGATCCATTGACTGCCTGGCGCGGCAGGCAGTCAGGATTGCACAACGTAAAACACGTGACGATCGAAATTATGCCAAGCGCCCACGAGGCCGTCTGTAGGGGTTTGCCGAAGAGGCAGACCTATTGCAAACGGCCCATTAGCCTATACACTGATAGTCGAACCGAAACTCAAGAGCCGGTATGAACAGAATGATTCCACAGTTTATTGCTTACACAGCAGCAGGTTGCCATGCAGGGCAGTCTGTTCGCGCGATGGTGAAAGACATCTAACGGCTTTCGGTCAGTCCCGGGAGCCTTTGTAGCGACCGGGTCAGCTTCTCCGCGAAACCCCGGTTGCTTCAGGCGCCGGGGTTTTTGTTTTTGCAGCCGCAAAACGACAAGGAGAACATCATGAAAAGACATCCGACAACTCGTGCAGCAAACCAGCCCATGAACAATCGTCAGGGCCCGATCAAGCGCCCGGAAAAGCTGCCGCTGCTGGATGCAATCTGCAAAAAACTCAATCAGCGGGTCAACCTGGATGACGAACAGCGGGTGCTGGGTGTTTACGAGCGGGGCTGGATCTTCAAGGGCGTTCTGGGCAACCTGAACGACGCCGAGGCGAGGTACGTGAGAGCGCTGGCTACTCGTTACAATTCCTGGATTGCCCGGCAGGTCGCCTGACCAGACGTTGGGGTGTCTGAACCGGTCAGTGGCGCCGGTTCAGACCCTGCATCATCGCCATGTCGCCGCCGTGAATCATGGCGTAGTTGTTCACCACATCGTGGATCTTTTCCTGGGAATAGGGTTTGACCACATACCCGTTAGCGCCGGCACTGATCGCCCGCTGAATACTCTCGATGGAATCGTCGGCCGTCACCAGCACAATGTGCTGCTCCTCCCGGGCATCCTTGAACTCGCGCATCAGCTCGTGGCCGTCGCCATCCGGCAGGCCCAGGTCCAGCAGGATGATATGAAACTCCCCAGCCTTGAAAGCCGCCCTGGCGGAGGCCGCATCGACACATTCAACCACCCTCGTTGCGCCGGCCTTGTAGAGCATATCCACCAGCCGCTCTCGCATCACCGGCTCATCTTCCACTACCAGCACTCTTAAGTCCGTCATCGGGTTGCTCCTGTCAAGCTGTTGGGTCGTTACCGGTGCGCCGGGGCAAATCCAGGGGCGCAGGCCGCGGCTCTCCGGGGTTGCTGCCGTCAGACCGGGGCGAGCTCTCGTCCTTTGGGGTTCTCGCGTCTTCCAGGCCGAACCGTGTGAGGATATTGCTGATGCTCACCGCTGTTGTGTACAGGGAAATGGCAATTATCAGGAGGATCGGCTGCACAAAGGTAACGAAGCCCGGCACTTCCGTGCTTCCCAGTATACTCAAGATCAGAATGATTGCCGGGCCCAACACCACGAACAGGGTCAGCGCGATAAAGAAGACAATCCGCTCCTTATAACGACCCAGATCCCGGTTGGTCACCAGGCCCAGTACAAACTTGCCGATCGCAAGACCGGCCAGAATGGCAGCAGCGATACTCAGATCCGGTCGAAGCAGAGTTTCGTACAGCCGGCCTTCCCACAGCCGTTGCATCCCAATGATCAGAAACGGAAACAGCACAAACAGGATGTCCGCATAGGTTCCGTACATCATGCTCAGGGAATGGTGTTCTCGGCGTTCCGGCAGCTCACTCATCGGATTCTTCCTGTAGGTTATTCTCGGGACACGTCAGCCCGGGCTTTTTGCAGCAGAAAGGGCACGGTCTATCATTTCACCGAGGCCCCCGAGTTCGCTGCGAACCCGGTCCCAGTCCGGCTCAGTGACTTTTAAGAGATCTTCCAGTATACCTGCCTGACGGGTCATCAGCGGATAGCCCATAGCCCCAGCCGTACCCTTGATCTGGTGGGCTTCAGTTTTAATTGCCTCGCGATCGGCCCTTGCCAGTGCAGCTTCCATTTGCGCCCGTCGATCGGTCAGACCGTCAAGGAACTGAGTAATCAGATGGGCGATCTCGGCATCTTCGTCAGAGTCCCTCACGGAGTAGGGACCTGAATCCAGCAGACGATCCAGCAGGGATCTTAAATGCGATTGATCAATGGGCTTGTTCAGCACCCCGTCACAACCGGCAGCAAGCAGGGCATCGGTTTCCTGCTGATCGCCGGCCGTAAAAGCAATCACCGGCCGCCGGAAGCCGGCCTGGCGCAGCAGTCTGGTTGCAGCAACGCCATCCATACCGGGCATGTGACGGTCCATCAGGACCATATGAACGGTATCGGACAATGCCGTCCGGACGGCTTCCTCGCCACTGGTAACCGACATCACATCCAGGCCCTCCCGGCGTAACATGCGCTCCACCAGCTGACGGTTCTCGGCATTGTCCTCAGCAACCAGCACCTTACCCTGATAACGCGGAGCGGGGCTCTGGTCAGTCTCTGCTTTGACGGAAAGATACCTGGCCAGGGTTTCATAGAACCTCTGCTTGTCGATGGGCTTGGCCAGGTGCTCATTGCAACCCGCCAGTCGATAATCGGCAATGTCTTCCGACATGACATTGGCGGTCAGAGCGATTACCGGCGTATTCAACCCGGCTTCGCGCAGGGCCGCCGTGGCATCCCGGCCGTTCATCACCGGCATCTGGATGTCCATGAGTATCAGATCAAATGGCTCGCGAATCGCCAGCTCCAGGGCTTCGGCGCCATTGCTCACATGGACCAGTTCCGCCCCGGTTCGCGACACCAGCAGGGACACAAGCCGCCGGTTCACCTCGTTGTCTTCGGCGCACAGGATGCGACCGGAAAGACTCGGTGCCACCACCATGGGTATGGCCCTGCGGCGCTGGCTGAGCTCCGACGCATCGCGGAGGAAATGGACTTGTTCCAGTGGCCCGGTCCGGATCGACAGCTCAAACTCGCTGCCTTCACCATAGGTACTGTTCACCCGGATACTGCCCCCAAGCATTTCCGCCAGCCGCCGCGAGATACTCAGCCCGAGGCCGGTGCCGCCATATTGCCGGGAAATTGCGGCGCTGCCCTGGGCAAAGGGATCAAACAATCGGCCCAACTGTTCCGGCTTCATGCCAATACCGGTGTCCACGATCCTGGCCACCAGCAATTCCTGTTCGCGATCACAACGGACCACCAGGGAGATGGAGCCTTTATCGGTGAACTTAAGGGCATTGCCACACAGGTTGATGATGATTTGGCGCAGCCGGGTCGGGTCGGTACGCACCTGCTCCGGCAACGGGTACTCGCAGATGATGCTGAAATCCAGCCCCTTTTCCCGGGCCCGGGGGGCAAAGAAAGCGCGGATTTCATCAAGAAGTTCCGGCAAATTGACCGATACGATATCCACATCCAGCTTGTTGGCGTCGATCTTCGAATGGTCGAGGATGTCGTTGACAAGGTCCAGCAGATGACGACCGCTGCGTACCACGGTCTCTGCGCTGGCTCGTTTCTCGGTTTCACTCAGATCCGGCTCAAGCAGGGTTTCACCGTACCCGATGATCGCCGCCAGCGGTGTGCGGATTTCGTGGCTCATATTGGCCAGGAACTGGCTCTTCGCCTCCGCCGAGTTACGAGCCAGTTCCTTTTCAAGCCGTTCCTGCTCTCGCTCCCGCTCGATTCTCTGCCGGTTGTGACTTTCGGTAGCGTCGATGCAGGTTCCTTCCAGATGAGTCGGCTCGCCTTCGGCGTCATAGACCGTATGCAATGAGATGGTCGCCCAGCGCTCCTCGCCATCGCGGGTCAGGTATCGGGCCTCAATGCCCTTGACCGTTCCCCGGGCCTCCAGCTGTTCGATCACCAGCCGGCGCAGGCGATCATCGGCGATGCAGGTTTCCAGGACGTCCGGGTTCCGCTTGAGCAGTTCGCGGCTGCTGTTGTAGCCCAGCAAACGCGCCATGGCGGGATTGGCCGTGACAAATCGCCGGTCGGGGGACATCTGGAAGACGCCCTCAATGGCATTGTCGAACAGCGACTGGTAGCGCTGAAGATTCGACAATGCCCGTTGACTCCAGCCCAGCGCCTCGCCCTGAACCTGTTTTATCCTGTCCGCCAGGGCAAACGAGAACAGAATGATCTGGGCGGTCAGACCGAACTGGGGCGAGTAGGCGGTGAAGGTGTTGAGCGGCAATAGACCCATTACTGTCAGGGCGTAGATGCCGAAGCCCACCAGTGCCAGGGTCCAGGCAAAAAAGTAGGACCGTGCCGCCGGGTTGTAATAACGCCAGGACAGATAACTGACGACAATCAGGATCAGGCTCAGCAGGACAGAGCCAACCACGATCCATTCCATGGCCACGTGGTAGGGCAGGAACAGCGACAGAACAAAGGTTGCGACCACCGAATAGAGACACAGGCGGATAACCTGATCAAGGTCGGCAGATCGCTCCCGGGTCTCCAGCAGTGAACGGGCCATCAGCAGGCCCCAGAACCAGGTCAGAATTATCTGGAAGTGCAGAAACTGTTTGTCGAAGATTGCTGGGCGGCTCTCAAGTAACTGGATGCCATGCACCTGTTCGGTAAAGATAAAGATGCTCGCGAACACCAGGTAAAGCACGTAATAGATGTTGCTTCGCTCGCGCACCGAGACCGCGACGAACAGGTTGTAGGCCAGAATGGCGAGCACCGCGCCCAGCAGGATGCCCCGCACCAGTTCATCCACCGACACTTTTTCAATGTAACTGTCCGGATGCCAGAGGCTGATGGGCAAACGGAAAGTGTTGGTGTTTACCACCCGAAGATAGACGCGATTGAGGGTATCCGGCGCCAGGGACAGGCGGAAGGTAGGATTGGGAACCGCCAGATCCCGCTGCCCCCAGTTATCCTCATAACCGGCCTGGCGCTGCCCGACCAGGGCGCCGTCACGGACCATGAACAGCGCGACCTGATCGACCAGGGGAAGAGCAAGCTCCAGGATCCATCCGTTCTGGTCGAGGTTACCGGCGGCCCGCAGATCCAGGCGCACCCAGTATGCGGACTCGGTGTAGCCGAAGTTCAATACGCCGCCTTCGTGGCGAGTGAAGGCACCCGATTCGAGTTTGCGAACCTCATCCAGAGTCAGTGCCTGCTCCGGATCCTCGAGGTACCAGATACAGCCACCCAGATCACGGATACTCTCGACACCGCCATTCAGGACAATCTCACCATCACGACAGGGCCCGGCTGCACTGGCCGAGTGCGGCATCAGGGCCGTGACCAGGAACAGCAGGACTACCATCAAAGACGTCACCGCTGGGAGCGCCAATTCAAGCCGTTGCCGCAAAATGTGATCTCCGCGAGGGTAGATACCTGTTTTTTGTTTTACTGTCGGTAACCGCACCGGGGCCATACCGTTCTGGTGACTCACTTTAGCCGTTTACACCGTTTATCGCATCCCGGGGCCTTCTGAAATGAGACATTCCTGCATTTTCGCTGCTGTTGCCTTGACCACGTTTGTCCTCAGTGGCTGCGGACTTGAGGACACCGGCCCTTCAGCATTCAATCCGGCCACCAATGTGGATCTGACCTTCTCGAGCTTCACCCTGGAGAACACCGAGGTGGCCCCCGGCAACCTCAGTCACACCCGCTTCTGGGACTTTTACCGGGGCATCCAGCCCGCAGGGGAAGAGTCCGACGACCTCGAGACCACCGGCGAAATACGTTCCCATATCGAGATTTTCGTCCGACCGACCCCAACGGACACGGGCAAGAGTTATGACAACGTGCGCAACCCGCTGGACCTGATGAATCAGGTGCTGGCGTCCGGCGAAGTCACCAATTTCCAGGAAGGCAAACGGTACATCAGCCAACGCATTGCCGATGGCGTCGC
>JAWWAT010000025.1:0-17338 GCA_033721635.1 Marinobacter sp.
CTCCTGAACGGTGTGGGTCAGGATGATCACCGGAATACGACCGTCCTTCAGCTCGGACTCCTTCTGCATGATCGACTCGATATTGATGCCATGCTCACTCAGGATGGAGGCAATCTTGGCCAGTACACCCGGACGATCCAGTGCGGTAATGCGCAGGTAGTAGGCAGACTGAATGTCTTCCATGGACAGCACATCCAGCTCTTCCATGGCATCCGGTGAGAAGCCGAGATAGGGCACTCGCAGGTTACTCTCTGTCGCCACGGCACGGGCAACATCAACAATATCCGCAATGACAGCCGACCCGGTTGCCTCATCCCCCGCTCCGGGACCGTAATACATGGTCTGGCCAACGGCATCGCCATCCACCAGGACCGCATTCAGGACACCATCAACCTGGGCAATCAGATGACTCTGGGGCACGAGAGTCGGATGAACACGTAGCTCAATGCCGTCATCGCGACGACGGGCAATGCCGAGGTGCTTGATGCGATAGCCCAACAATTCAGCGTGGGCAATATCGTAAGGGGTAATCTTGGAAATGCCTTCGGTGAAGCCTTTCTCAAATTGAAGAGGTACGCCGAACCCGGCCGATGCCAGTATGGTCAGCTTGTGGGCAGCATCAATGCCTTCCACATCAAAGGTCGGATCCGCTTCCGCGTAACCAAGGTCCTGGGCTTCCTTGAGCACTTCGGAAAATTCACGACCGGCACGCATTTCAGTCAGGATGTAGTTTCCCGTGCCGTTGATAATGCCGGCAATCCAGTCGATGCGGTTTGCCGCCATGCCTTCACGGACAGCCTTGATGACAGGAATGCCGCCGGCAACCCCCGCCTCGTAGGCCACTACGACCCCGGCTTTCTCGGCCGCCTCGAAAATTTCATTACCGTGAACCGCAATCAGGGCCTTGTTGGCAGTGACCACGTGCTTGCCTTTCCGGATAGCCGCGAGCACAAGCTCTTTGGCCGCATCATAGCCACCGATGAGTTCGACCACGATGTTCACGTCGGGATCGTTAACCACGTCATAAATGTCTGTGCTGAAGGGCACATCGCCAAGGTCCATATCCTCACGGGGCCGGCGACTGGCAACCCGGGTAATCCGGATATTGCACCCGGCCCGGCCGGCAATCAGCCTGGCGTTGCGGGTCAAGACATTAAAGGTACCGCCGCCGACGGTTCCCAATCCGCAAATTCCGACACTGACGTCTTTCAAACTCTCACCTCTGATCCCGAAGGGGTGCTGATGAATTATATTAGGCGGGCATAGTATACCGATTCAGACCTCAGTGAATAAGCCCTGAATCGGTTCCTTCAAAAATACCGGTAAACGCAGCCAGGACGACAAGCCGCGGAGACTATCAAAGCAGCCCGAGGCCTTCGGCCAGACGCTGCGCCGGAACATAGCCACGAACCATGTTGCCATCCTCCAGCACGATTGCAGGTGTGCCGGTTACGCCAACCCGACTACCCAGCTCGAACTGCTCTCGCACAGGGTTTTCGCAGCTTGCATCAGCCACTTTCCGGCCGGCCTTGGCTGCGTCCATGGCCGCCTGCTGATCGTCAGCGCACCAGACCGACTCGTATTTCCTGAAAGACGCAGTATTGGGCCCGGAACGGGGAAATGCGTAATAATTGACGGTAATGCCATAGTCGTTGAGCTGCGGCACTTCATCGTGCAGCTTCCGGCAGTAGGGGCAGTCAATGTCGGTAAACACATCCACCACCGCCTTTTCGTTTTTGGCGGGGAAGCTGATCACCCCTTCATCCCCGAAGTCTGCCATCGTCTGGCGACGGGCGTCCGCGCGGGCGGCTTCAGTCACATTGGCAATGCCCTGGTCGGTAATCTTCAGAAGGTCCCCGGTCATCAGATACCGGCCATCCTCGGTCGCGTAAATCGTGTCACCATTGTTGCTCTGGACTTCATAGAGCCCCTTTGCCTCGGACTCCTTTACCGACATCACCTGAAGGCCGGGGACGGCCTCGGTCAGGCGCTCGGAGATCCGGTCTTCGACTTCACCGGCACTGACGCTGGCCCCGCCAAGGGCACCTACAACGATTCCAAGCACCACAACCACACGTTTCATATTCATTCTGGCAGACAACCTTTTCCAGTAAACAATTAAACAACCCGGGCAGTATTGGCACAGGCCGGGAATCAATTCAATGCGACAAGCACACAAAAAGAAAGTTCATCCCGCACTCTCGGGACTGCCCCTGGGTTAGCCCCTCGGGTGGTGAGCCCGGTGCAGCGACTGCAGTCGCTGACGAGCCACATGGGTGTATATCTGGGTCGTTGACAGATCCGAGTGCCCCAACAGCATCTGCACGACCCGAAGGTCCGCACCATGGTTGAGAAGGTGCGTGGCAAACGCGTGCCTAAGGGTGTGGGGGGAGAGATGCTTACGAATACCGACTCGCACGGCGTAATGCTTGATGCGGTGCCAGAATGTCTGGCGGGTCATCGCTGCCGCACGATTACCAGGGAACAGCGCATCACAGGAGCGGCCCTTCAGAAGCTCTGGCCTACCTTCCTTCATATACTGCAGCAGCCAGTCAACCGCCTCTTCCCCCAGGGGCACGAGCCGTTCTTTGTCACCCTTGCCGGTAATCCGAACTACGCCCTGGCGCAGATTTACCTGATCAACCCGCAGCTCTGTCAGCTCGGAGACCCTCAGGCCACAACCATAGAGAATCTCTAGCATGGCCTTGTCCCGGAGTTCTATGGCAACACTCGGGTCCGGCTCGGAGAGCAGCGCATCGACCTCTTCCTCGGTAAGAGAATCCGGAAGACGTCGTGGCAGCCTCGGGCTGTCAATCCGCAGGGTCGGGTCTTCAGTGATCAACCCTTCACGCAGTAAAAACCGGTAAAAACGCCGAAGCCCGGACAGCCGCCGGGCCGCCGTGGAGCTTTTGACCCCCTCTGCCAACCCCCGCGACATCCAGGCCAGAAGGTCGGTTCGGCGAACATCCGTCAGACCGGGCTTGCCAGGCTGGCTTTCCAGCCATTCCGCCAATCGCGACAAATCACTCCGATAGGCCTGCCGTGTCTTTTCGCCAAGCCCGTCTTCCAGCCAGATGGCATCAACGAACCGGACAATGACTGACTCATCCTCGGCTTTCATGACAAGCCCCCAGACTTTGAACGCCCTTCAACAAGCATACCGGAACGCCAGACACAAAAAAGGCAGCCTTGGGCTGCCTTTTTCTGCCTGCTGTTCAGCGCTGGGCTGATCAGCCCAGCTTTTCCTTGATACGAGCCGCCTTACCAGACAGGTCGCGCAGGTAGTAGAGCTTGGCCTGGCGAACATCGCCACGACGCTTCACGCTGATGCTGTCGATCAGCTTTGAGAAGCTCTGGAAAGTACGCTCAACACCAACACCGTAAGAGATCTTGCGCACGGTGAAAGAGGAATTCATGCCACGGTTACGCTTGCCGATGACGACACCCTCGAACGCCTGCAGACGCTCACGGTTACCCTCGGTTACGCGAACCTGAACGACCACGGTGTCGCCCGGCGCAAACGCAGGGATTTCCTTGGTCATCTGTTCTGCTTCAAGTTGACTGATGATGTTGTTCTTGCCGCTCATCGTAATGCTCCTGATACCCAATCTGTTAATGCCCTGATCATTCAGAGGCACCCGGTTCGTTCAAAATCTCTTCCAGCAGCTCACGCTCTTCGTCCGTAAACACCCGCTTTTCAAGCAGGTCGGGGCGTCGCTCCCGGGTTCGCCTCAGCGACTGCTTTAGCCGCCAACGCCGGATCTGATCATGGTGACCGCTCAATAAAACATCCGGCACCGCCTGACCTTCGTAGATTTCGGGCCGGGTGTAGTGCGGACAATCCAGCAAATCGTCGGCGAAAGAATCCTGCTCTGCCGACTGCGCATGACCCAGCGCTCCGGGGATGAGGCGTGTAACCGCATCGATAACAGCCATCGCTGCCAATTCGCCACCGGAAAGAACAAAGTCACCCAGTGACACTTCCCGATCAACTTCCGTCGCTATCAGGCGCTCATCAACACCTTCGTACCGACCTGCCACCAGAATCAGCTGCTGCTCCGCTGCAAGCGATTCGACAACAGCCTGGTTCAGCGTTTCACCCTGGGGCGAAAGATAAACCACACAGGGCTTCCCGGGTGCTGCTTCCCGTGCCGCATGGATTGCGTCCCGGAGAGGCTGAATTTTCATCAGCATACCCGGACCGCCCCCATAGGGCCTATCGTCTACCGTGCGATGCCGATCATGGGTGAATTCACGGGGATTCCAGCTCTGGAAGGTCAGAAGACCATCCCGGACTGCCCTTCCCGTGATCCCGTAATCCGTTACCGCACCGAACATTTCCGGGAACAGACTGACTGCGCCAATCCACACCCGTCAGAACTCCGGATCCCAGTCCACTACCATGCGCTTTGAATCCAGATCAACATTCTGGACAACTTCGCCCGGCAGATATGGAATCAGACGTTCACGTTGATCGATGGAACCTGCCGTAGCTTGCACCACCAGAACATCGTTGGACCCGGTTTCCATAAGATGGTGCACTTTACCAAGGCACTCATCATCGACCGTATACACATCAAGGCCCTCCAACTGAAACCAGTAAAACTCCCCTTCCGGGAGCTCTGGCAACTCAGCTGTCGAGACCCTGACTTCGGCACCGCAATATGTGCGGGCCAGATCACGGTCATTGATACCTTTCAGCCTGACAACGATCCCCTGCCCCTGGCGGCGACCTTCCTCAAGCTTGGCAGGAATACGCTTGCCATCCAGATCGAGCGTCCACTCGGGATAGTTCAGTATTCCTTCCTTGGGGTCGGTGTAAGAGAAGACTTTGAGCCACCCCTTGACCCCAAACACCGAGGTAATCCGGCCGATCACAGTTTCCTGCGAATTCTGTGTCATGCCATAAACCTCGGCGTCAGTGCAGTCTTACTCAGCAGCCTTCAACAGCTGTGCAACGCGCTCACTGGTCTGCGCGCCCTGACCGAGCCAGAAATTGACACGATCACGGTCAACGCGAAGACTTTCTTCCTGACCACGGGCTACCGGGTTGAAGAAACCAACGCGCTCAATGAAACGACCGTCGCGGGATTTGCGGCTGTCGGTGACTGTCAGATGGTAGAACGGGCGCTTTTTGGAGCCGCCGCGAGCCAAACGGATAATTACCATTTAACCAATATCCTGTTCTGTTGAACGAACTTTGTACGATTCACGCCTGCCGAACACCAGCTGACGCGAAGACCCATACTCGAAAGGGGCGCTATTCTATGCTAAAAAAGCGCCAAAGAAAACAGCAAAACCAGTTGTTTCCCCGTTTTCCGTGTAAGGCTTTTTACATACGGCCAAACGGAGGCATTCCGCCCCCTCCACCGCCGCCAGGGGGCATCATGCCGCCCATGCCGCGCATCATATTCGCCATGCCACCTTTCTTGCCAAACTTTTTCATCATCTTCTGCATCTGCTTGTGCTGTTTCAGCAGACGATTGACGTCCTGGATCTGGGTTCCAGACCCGGTGGCGATACGGCGCTTGCGGGAATTGTTGATCACATCCGGGTAACGCCGCTCTTTTGGCGTCATGGAGCAAATGATGGCCTCCATCTGGCCCATGGACTTGTCGTTCACCTGCTGCTGCGCCACCTGGGCCATCTGCCCCATGCCCGGAAGCTTGTCGAGCAGACCACCGATGCCACCCATGCTCTTCATCTGCTGCAGCTGATCGCGAAAATCCTCCAGGTCAAAACTCTTGCCCTTCTTGATTTTCTTGGTGAGCTTCTGGGCTTTCTTCTGGTCAAGCTTGCGTTCTGCCTCTTCGATCAGCGAGAGCACATCGCCCATACCCAGGATGCGGGAGGCAACCCGGTCCGGGTAAAACGGCTCGAGGGCGTCGGACTTTTCACCGACCCCCAGGAACTTGATTGGCTTGCCGGTGATGTGGCGCACAGACAGGGCGGCACCGCCACGGGCATCACCATCGGTCTTGGTCAGCACCACACCCGTCAATGGCAGCGCATCGTTAAACGCCTTGGCGGTATTGGCCGCATCCTGACCGGTCATGGCGTCAACCACGAACAGGGTCTCAACCGGGTTGACCGCTTTATGCAGCCTGCCGATCTCGCCCATCATCTGCTCGTCGACGTGCAACCGACCGGCCGTGTCCAGAATCACCACATCAATGTGCTTTTTCCTGGCTGCAGCAATGGCTCCCTCAGCAATATCAACCGGGTCCTGATCAGCACTGCTCGGGAAGAACTCGACACCTACCTCGCCAGCGAGGGTTTCCAACTGGCGAATCGCCGCCGGACGGTAGACGTCAGCGCTGACCACCAGGACGGATTTCTTCTGCCGTTCTTTAAGGAAGCGCGAGAGCTTGGCAACCGTGGTCGTCTTACCTGCACCCTGCAAACCCGCCATCATGACCACTGCAGGCGGCTGGACGTTCAGGTTGAGGGACTCGTTGCCCTCGCCCATCACCCGCTCCAACTCCTGCTGGACAACTTTTACAAAAACCTGGCCCGGCGTCAGGCTGCGCTGCACCTCCTGGCCAATCGCACGCTTGCGAACGCCCTCTACAAAGTCCTTCACAACTGGCAGGGCGACATCCGCCTCCAGCAGCGCCATCCGCACTTCCCGGAGAGTGTCCTTTATATTGTCATCAGTGAGGCGCGCCTGGCCGGAAATCTTGCGCAGACTGCCGGAAAGTCGGTCTTGGAGGTTCTCAAACATGTTGCTCTTCCGTACCCCGGATAAATTGAGTGCGTGAATCGACAGAGCCGCCGAGGACTCCTTGATTCCAGTTGCATAATCGCGACATTATAACCAGACTATCGCCCTGAAACGACCAGCCAGGTCAAATCGGCCCAAACCGGCGCCGATCCCCAGTCAGAACAGTGGTTAATAAGGAAGTCATGGGAACGCTGATTCTCGCGGTCACCTCTCTTTTTCTTTACAGCGTCGGTACCGCGCTGCAGGCCCTGCATTTCAGGGGCCGGGTTCAGAGCAATGTTGCCATTACCACCCTGATCGGCGTGCTTGCCCTGACCAGCCACGGACTCCTTATTGGTCAGACAGTCCACCATGATGGCGGCTTCGATTTCAGCTTCTTCAAAAGCTCTGTACTTATTTCCTGGCTGATCGTCTTTCTTCTATTAGGGCTCAACCTTAAAAAGCCGGTGCAAAGCCTGTTCCTGGGCGTCTATCCTCTGGCAGGCCTCACGATCATCCTTGCACTTGTTACACACGGTCCCTCGAGACTGGTGTCGGAGCACAGCTATGGCATGCTCTCCCACATTGCACTTTCCGTGACAGCCTACAGCCTCTTTACCCTGGCGGCCATCCAGGCGGTCCTGCTTTATTTCCAGAATCGCCAACTGAAGCACAACTATAACAGCCTGCTGGTTCGCAATCTGCCGCCGCTGCAGACCATGGAATCCCTTCTGTTTGAAATGGTGTGGGCTGGCGTGGTGATGCTGATTCTGGCCATCGTGACGGGGGCCCTCTTTATAGAGGATCTTTTTGCCCAGGACCTCGCTCACAAGACCCTGTTTTCCATACTCTCCCTGCTGGTTTTCGTGGCACTGCTTATCGGCCGTTACACCAAAGGCTGGCGCGGTATTACCGCAAGCCGATGGACCCTCGCAGGCTGCACACTACTGATGCTGGCCTTCTACGGCAGCAAGTTTGTGCTGGAACTAATCTTCCAGCGAGGCGGCTAACTCCAGGAACTCCCCCTATTCTCTTGACACAACACTCGCCAAAACCCTATTTTCGCTACTTGTCAGCAATATAAGGACACCTCTTTTGAACGAAACATCGCTTACTGCGCTGTTTATTCTCCTGGTCGGACTGATCCTGCTTTCCGGTTTCTTCTCAAGCTCCGAAACCGGAATGATGTCTCTCAACCGATACCGCCTCAAACACATGGCCAAAACCGGCCATAAAGGAGCCAAGCGGGCCCAGGGCCTGCTGCAACGCACCGATCAGCTGATCGGCGTCATCCTGATCGGCAACAACTTCGTCAACATCTTTGCGTCGTCGATCGCGACCGTCATCGCGATACGGGTCTGGGGCGATGCCGGCATCGCCATTGCCACCATCCTGCTGACCATCGTGATTCTGATTTTCGCAGAAGTCACCCCGAAAACCCTGGCGGCACTGTTTCCCGAGAAAATCGCATTTCCCGCCAGCTACATCCTTGGTCCGCTGCTAAAAATCCTCTACCCGATTGTCTGGGCCGTAAACCTGTTTACCGGCGGCATACTTAAACTGCTTGGCGTTTCCGCGGCAGACGCTGCCAACGACCATCTCAGCCGGGAAGAACTGCGAACGCTGGTGAACGAGGCAGGGGCCCTGATACCTGCCAAGCATAAAGACATGCTGGTCAGCATTCTGGACCTGGAAAAAGTGACCGTGAACGACATCATGGTGCCCCGCAACGAGGTGGTAGGGATTGACCTGGAGGACGACACCGACACAATCCTGCGTCAGTTGCGCAGCAGCCAACACACGAGGCTTCCGGTTTACAAGGGCGACATCAACAACATCCAGGGCATACTCCACCTGCGAAGCGCTTCGAAGCTGCTTCAGCAGGAGGAGATCAACAAGGCCATGATCATGCAGCTTTGCCAGGAACCTTATTTCGTTCCGGAAAGCACCCCGCTGAACACTCAGTTGATCAATTTCCAGAAAGGTCGCCGCAGGTTTGGTGTGGTTGTAGATGAATATGGTGACGTCCTGGGTCTTGCGACACTCGAAGACATTCTGGAAGAGATCGTCGGCGACTTTACAACCGACTATGCCGCCACCAGCCCGGACATCATACCCCAGGATAACGGCACCTTTATAATAGACGGTACTTCTGCCGTTCGAACCATCAACAAGACCCTGGGCTGGAAACTGCCCACCGACGGGCCGAAAACCCTGAATGGCCTGATCACTGAAACCCTGGAGAACATTCCCGACACCAACGTCTGCCTGAAAGTGGACGGTCATCGGGTAGAGGTGCTGCAAATCAAGGACAACGTGGTGAAAGCAGCCATTGTGCACCCCAAAAAGCGCAAAAAGCGGTCACTATCCCTCAAACCATAGAGTCCTGAGGCCTTCCTCCTTCCGGCGCTATAGACCCTTATGTTATAGCGCCTTCCGTTCTTGAAAGATCAAATTTTAATCGCCAGCTTGACCCCCGTTGATCTCCCACCAACACTGACAGGGCGTGCGTTACAAAAACAATCACAAGGAATACGTCCATGAGTCTGACACATACGTTTGGCCTGTTTGCCCATCCTGATCAGGAATGGGAGGCGATTCGCAATGAATCCGAGTCCGTCACGAGGCTGTACGCCGGCCACATTCTGTTGCTGGCACTGATACCCGCTGTCGCCGGCTTCTTCGGAACCACCCAGGTAGGCTGGCAGATTGGTGATGGCCAGATCACAAAGCTTTCCATAACGAGTGCGCTTCAGCTATCGGTGCTCTTTTACGGGGCCATGCTTGCCGGGATATTTGTGCTGGGCAAGTTCATCGATTTCTTTGCCGCCACTTATGACGCGGAAGAGCGCACTCCCAGAGGCGTAGCCCTGGCAGCCTACACGGCGACGCCTATCTTTCTTATCGGGGTTATCGCAGCCTACCCGAACATCTGGGTTAACATGCTGGCAGGCTTGGTGGCCGTGGCTTATGCCGTCTACCTGTTGTACGAAGGCCTGCCCATTCTTATGAAAATACCGGAAGATCGAGGCTTCATGTTTGCGTCCGCAGTGCTTACGGTCGGCCTGGTTATGTTTGTCGCCCTTCTGGCTATCAGCGTTGTCATCTGGAGCATGGGCATCGGCCCGGTCTATGTGAGTTGAAGGCTCAACCTTCAGCAAGTCAGTGATATGTATAAGGGTGCCTCCCAGGCACCCTGTGTTTTTTTGAATTCGCTCCCACGTTAGCGTTTGGTCATGTTAAGTTTACGCAAAATGCGGTAAATTTAACCAATAACGAGAAATCAAGGATTACCAGCTCGGTCATGTATCCGGTTGAGGCGTAAACAGGAGTCTGCCATGAACAAGCAGTCCGGCATACATTACCTCCGTGAGCACAGGGAAGCCGGAAGTAACAGACCGGTTCCTGCGGAGGTCACCCGCATCCGGGACACCGTTGTCGCCGGACTCGGTGATTTGCTGCAGGGCGCCTTCGACGCCGTCGACGATTCACTGTTCGAGTTGGCCAATAATGCCCGCAGCAACAATGAACAGAACCGGTATTTCGAAGCGATGCGTGAGATACGCATCAAACGGAAGGGTGTAGAACGACATTTTCAGAACACCGTTGCGCAATATTTCGCCACCCCCCCTCATACAGGCCCGCTCCAGGAAGAAAACCTGAGCAAGCAGGCCAGCGCAGATACCCTCGCCCTGGTTGGCAATGACGACCTTGAAGAGCAGGTTGCGCTTAACGCCATGATCACCAAGGCGAAAGCACACTTTCAGGGCCCTCTGCTTCAGCTCCAGACCCGCTTCAGTCAGGTGTATCCCGAGGCCACGGAGGAGTCACCGGTGAACCCCATGGCACCGGAGCACCTTTGCAGCGCTTTTACTGAAGCCATACAGGCACTGGAAATCCAGATTCGGGAACGCCTGATTCTGCTCAAACAGTTCGACCGCTATGTTGTCTCCAACCTGGGCATGCTGCTGGACGAAGCGAACCGCATACTGATTCAGGCTGGCATCATTCCGAACTTTCGCTATCACGGCAAAGCCGGGCAGCAGCGTGAGGCCTCCAGTCCCCAGTCGGCAGAGGCGCCAAAACAGGAAAGTGCGTCGGACGCTTCCGCGCCGGAACGGGCCGGCCAGGCCGGTAGCAGCAGCGCGGTTTTTGAACAGATCCGACAGATGCTGGCGCTGCAGCGGGCCAATGCAGGCATACCTCCCCGCGCCTCGGACCCGAATGTCCGGGTCGTAGGTGACTCCGAGCTGGCAAGCCTTCTCAATTCATTGCCGTTTTCAGCCCCGCGGCAGGACCAGGCCAACCTGAGCGCCGGCGAACCTGTCACCATTGATCTCCGTCAGCTGGTACAACAGCTCCTTTCCCAGACCGATACCGGAGATGGTCGGAAACCAGCGCTCAACGAGGTTGATGAAGACCTGATTAATCTGGTTTCCATGCTATTCGAGTTCATTCTCGACGATTACAACCTGTCTGCTCCGGTTCAGGTCCTGATCAGCCGTCTGCAGATTCCAATCCTGAAAGTGGTCATACGGGACAAGAGTTTTTTCAGCCAGGCTACTCACCCCGCCAGACGCCTTCTGAACTCCCTGGCAAGGGCAGGCATCGGCTGGAGCAGCAGCGATGAGAAAACCAAGGACAAGCTCTACGGGCAAATTCACAACATTGTGCAAAGAATCCTCAATGAATTTGACGGCGACGTTGCGCTGTTTGAAACCCTGAACCAGGAATTTGAACAATTTCTTGAACGGGAAAACCGCAAGGCCTCGCTGGTAGAGCAGAGAACCCGGGAATCGGAGCGGGGTAGAATAAAGTCCCAGACCGCCCAGCAAACCGTCGACAACCTTCTGAAGCAGAAAGTTGCACGTTACAAGCTGCCGGAATCCATCCACGACATCCTGATGAACGGCTGGAGTCGCGTGATGTTTCTGGCTTACCTGCGGGACGATGTAGAGCACCGATGGAATGCGACCGTCAAGGTCGTCGACGATCTTATATGGTGCCTTCACCCTCATCAGGAAGACGACGAGAGAGACCAGTGGGTACGCGTGGTGCCCGGTCTGCTGAAGTCACTGCGGTCAGGACTGGAAGAGGTCTCCTACAACTCATCCAGACTGGATGAGATGATGGGCCAGCTCAAGCACCAACTGGCCGAGGCATTCCGAACCAATGCGGCCATTGAAGCCCTCCAGGATTCTCCCGAGGAGCCCGAGGAAGAGGAAATTGCCACCCTTCACCAGACGGCTGTTGAACGCCAGCAAGAGCTGGAAGACGCGGCAATCGCCGAATATGTTGCTCAGATTGACGGTATTGAGATCGGCAACTGGGTCGAGTTCCGTCTCGTCAATGGTGCAAACTTCCGGTGTAAGCTATCCGCCATTATCGAGGAAGCAGACTGCTTTGTGTTTGTGAACCGGATGGGGCTGAAAGTGATTGAGAAAACGCGGGTGGAACTGGCTCACGAAATGCGGCGCGGTCGTCTGACCCTGCTTGAGCAGGGCGCACTGATTGATCGGGCCCTGGATGCGGTCGTTGGCACCTTGCGGAGCAAGACTGCCTGACGCCAATGCCTGAAAAAAGCAGTCCTGATGCCCTGCCGGCCGCGTACCGGCTAGGGCTTGCAGCATCTCTGGCACTATTCCTTCACACGCTGCTGCTCTCGGGCCTCCCCACACCCATGGAAGAACAGACGGCCTCGCACAGAGAGAGCCTCCGCTTTGAGCTCGTGGCTCCGGGCGCACGCGAAAACGCCCCCAACAGATCTGAAACCCCAAGCCCGAATCAGGACGCACCCCGAATTCCGCCTTTTGAGGTTGATCCCCCTGCCCCCGAATCCATACCGGAACCGGAGATTATCACCAGTCGTCAACCGGAAACCGTGGCACCCAGTGAGCAAGCCAATACCAGCGCGAATGAAAGCGAAGCCGCGCAATCAAGCACCAGTTCCTCGGCTGGCGCGGAACCAAAACGGCCTCCTGAACCCCGGGAAGAGCGTGTTGCCCGAATAACAGAGTCACCGGCTGAACTGGACCCTTACGTGGTCGAGCTGGCCATCCACCTGGCCGGGGAACTGGAGAAACTGAGAGTGCCGGCAATGAGGGAACTGACCAAAACAGTGGCCATGGAAGTGGAACTGCAATTGCTCGCAAATGGCGCCCTGACACGGGCAAGGGTGCTGAAATCGACAGGCATCAGGACAATTGACGAGGCTGCATACCGGGCTGCCCTTGCGGCGAGCCCCTACCCACAACCGCCAGATAACGGCGGTAGCCGGAACCGCTTCGAGGTCGAACTTCTGTTCACCCCGAAACGGCTCTGAGTGGCAAGCGGTTTCAGGCTTCCGCCTGCTTCGCAGCCTCTTTGACAAGCTTGGCCAATTCACCGCTCTCGGACATTTCCAGAACGATGTCACAACCGCCAACCAGCTCTCCGTTGATGTAAAGCTGCGGGTAGGTCGGCCAGCTGGAATATACCTTTAAGGCTTCGCGAAGCTCCTGGTTGTCCAGGATGTTAACGAAGGCAAAGCGCTCGCCGCACGCCATCACAGCCTGCACGGTCTTGGCAGAGAAACCACACTGAGGCGCTTGGGGGCTGCCTTTCATGTACAGAATGATCGGATTCTCTTCGAGCTGGCTTTTAATGGTTTCATTGATGTCCATGAACATTCACCTCTGTTGGAACAGTCTTGCCACACGGCAATTTTCTAACCGCTATTGTACACGGGTGCTCAAGCCCTCACCAAACACCTTGATTTGACCTGGCGCAACGCGCACAGTTCAAGCCCCGCTTCAGCGTTGTCATACCTGCTCCGAAGGGCTAGACTTGATGCCCCATTTTTTTCAGCCAACGTTCAGGCAATCCCGCCAGCGGCGGGTTCGTTTAGATAAGGGCCATTGCATGGCGGCAAGACATTTTCTGACATTGAATGACATGACAACCACGGAGCTGGAGAGCCTGGTTGATCATGCATCGGCACTGCGCAACGAATGGCGGCAAGGCAAGGTCCGGGACTCCCTGAAAAACCGTGTACTTGCGATGATCTTCGAGAAATCGTCCACGCGAACCAGGGTTTCTTTCGAAGCCGGCATGGCCCAGCTCGGCGGCTCGGCATTGTTCCTGTCTCCCAGGGATACCCAGCTTGGCCGCGGCGAACCCATTGAAGACTCTGCCATTGTCATCTCCAGCATGGTCGACGCGGTGATGATCCGCACCTTTGCCCACGAGACAGTAGAACGCTTTGCCGCTTCATCCAGGGTGTCAGTGATCAACGCCCTGACCGATGATTTCCATCCCTGCCAGCTGCTGGCCGACATGCAGACGTACCGCGAACACCGGGGCAGCATTCGGGGGGCCACTGTGGCGTGGATCGGCGACGGGAACAACATGTGCCACTCCTACATCAACGCCGCCGCCCAGTTTGATTTCAACCTGAACATTGCCTGCCCGGAAGGCTACGAACCGGCCGAGTCATTGATCAGAAGCCACGAAGACCGGGTCAACGTGGTTCGGGATCCGGCAGAGGCAGCCCGTAACGCCCAGCTTCTGGTAACGGATGTATGGGCCTCCATGGGCCAGGAAGACGAACAAAAGGCCCGCGAAAAAGCATTCAGCGGCTACCAGATCAACCCGGAGCTACTCGCTGTCGCCGATAAGGACGCGCTCTTCATGCATTGCCTCCCGGCCCACCGTGGCGAGGAAATCTCTGCAGACATGATGGAACATCCCGCCTCAGTAGTCTGGGACGAAGCCGAAAACCGCCTGCATGCACAGAAAGCCCTGCTTGAATTTCTCATCCTGAACCGGCTGGACTGAATGCGAGCAGGTCCCGGTGCGAGTCGAGGCGGATCGCCTGATTCCCTTCGAACGCACCGCATGAATTATCCGCCCTAGTGATTGCACACCCGCTCGACGGCATCCAGCCAGCCAGCGTAGAGCGACTCTCGCAGAGCCGGGCGCATTTCCGGGTGGAACTGCCGCTCGCACTCCCACAGCCCGGAAATCTGCTCAAGACTTTCGAAGACACCGGTCTGCAGCCCCGCCAGGTAGGCCGCTCCGAGCGCGGTTGTCTCAGTGACCCGGGGCCGGTCCACGGTAACATTCAGGATGTCGGCGAGGAACTGCATAACCCAGTCGTTCACCACCATACCGCCATCCACGCGCAACGAATCAAGCCGCGCCCCGTCGTTCTGTATCGCCCGCACCAGATCCTTGGTCTGATAACACACCGACTGCAGGCCGGCGGTGACAATCTCGCCAATTCCCGTATCCCGGGTCAACCCCATGATGGCGCCGCGGGCGTGAGGGTCCCAGTGAGGTGCTCCCAAACCGGTAAACGCCGGCACAAGATACACCGGATTGTCGACACCGACCGCCTCGGCATGGGCCGACGACTCATTGGCATGGGCAATCAGCTTGAGCCCGTCGCGCAGCCATTGCATGGCCGCGCCGGCAACAAAAATACTGCCCTCCACCGCGTAGCAGGGCTTGCCATCCAGCCGATACGCCATGGTGGTCAGCAACCGGTTCTCGGACCGGACCGCCTGATCACCGGTGTTGAGCATAAGGAAGCAGCCGGTGCCGTAGGTACTCTTGGCCATGCCCGGGCTAAAGCACGCCTGCCCCACCAGCGCGGCGTGCTGGTCCCCTGCAATTCCGGCGATTAACACGGGACCGCCCAACCAATGGGTTTCGGCGGTGCCATAATCGGCGGCGCTGTCCAGGACCTCGGGCAACAGGGCCCGTGGCACCCTGAACAGAGTTAGAAGGTCATCGTCCCAGTCCTGCGTGTGAATATTGAAGAGCGCAGTCCTCGACGCATTGGTGGCATCGGTACAGTGGGATTTTCCATCGGTCAGGTTCCAGAGCAGCCAGCTGTCCACTGTCCCGAAAGCCAGGTTACCGGATTCAGCCCGGCTGCGCGCGCCTTCCACATTATCCAGGATCCAGGCTATCTTGGTGGCCGAGAAGTAAGGATCAATCAACAGCCCGGTACGGTCGACAATCATGTCCTCATGGCCGTCAGATTTCAGCTTGGTGCACCAGGACGCCGTTCGACGATCCTGCCAGACGATGGCGTGGTAGATCGGCTCGCCGGTCGTCCTGTCCCAGATTACCGTTGTTTCCCGCTGATTGGTGATGCCAATGCCCGCCAGCTCAGATGCCTTGATGCCCGATTTGTCGAGAGCACCGCGACACACCGCCAGCGTGCTGTCCCAGATTTCCCGGGCATCATGCTCCACCCAGCCATCTTTCGGGAAATACTGGTGAAATTCCTGCTGGTCAGTGGCAAGGCTGTTTCCCGTGTGGTCAAAAACAATGGCACGGGAACTGGTTGTCCCCTGGTCAATGGCGAGCAGATAACGGGTCATGGTTGGCCTCCTGTTGTTTAGTGAGATTCTAACAGCAGAGCGGCCGGGAAAGGGTGATCGACACGGAATTTGGGAAAGGGCATAAAAAAAGGGCCGGAAACCGGCCCTCAAATGACGAATGAAACAAGGAAAGTTCGTAAGAACTACAACCTCAAAAGTCATCCCTTACGTTTTCGATTATTGGCCGAGCAGCCGGAAACTTCAGTTGTGCTTGTGTAGTCGCTTTGTTACATCAGGTGAGGCAATGAGCCCTGCTTCACACAATTGAGTCCACGGGCTTTTTTCGGGGCCAGACCAGGCTGAATTTTGCACCGCCAAGCGTGTCGCTGCTGCTGACGAAAGCGTGACCGCCGTGCCAATAAAGAATCCGGCGGACGATCGACAAACCGAGCCCGTAGCCGCCGGAGGTTCGGGTACGGCTGTCGTCGAGACGGGCAAATGCGGTAAACACTTTCTCCCAGTCTTCCTCGGGAATGCCGGGCCCGTCGTCTTCAACGTCAATGCGACAGTTGTCCTCATCAAAGTGGCAACTGACCAGCACCTTGCCCGAGGCATAGCGGCCGGCGTTGCCCACCAGATTCTGGATCGCCCGGTGCAGGTAGCGAGGCTCGATATCCGACAATGCCCAGCGCTCGGAGACCTCATCGATATTACCTTCAATATTCAGCTCGGGTCGAACCAACTGTTGCTCGGAAATCACCTGACGGACAATGTCGGTGACCGAGTTTTCCTGGAGGGAGAATACCGGGCCACCCTGTTCCAGCCGGGCATAGGTCAGAATCTCGTCGATCAGCTCATCCAGCTCCTGAATATCCCCATCAATGCCATCCAGCTGCTTCTGAAGCGCAGCCTGGTCCTGGCAGTCCTCGATCATCTGCACGCCAAAGCGGATCCGGGCCACCGGGGTGCGTAATTCGTGAGAAACGGCATGGATCATTTCCCGCTGCACCTGCACCAGGCGCTGTATATGCTCGGCCATCCCGTTAAAAGACGAGGCCAATCGGGTAACCAGCTTTCCTTCGCCAGTCTGCACCCGGGCGCCCATTTCACCTCGTGCGATTCGAACCGCTACCGACTCAACGGTTCTGAGATTGCTATCGACCTCACGCAGCGCGAGGAACAGGGCAACTGCCAGCACTCCACCCAGAACCAACACCAGCAACAGAACCACCGGCCAGGCCCACGCATTAAACGCAGCTGGCAGAGTGATCCGGTACAGCTCGCCGTCGGATAGCTGAACGATTACCCGGCCGCAACCGTCCGA
>JAWWAT010000026.1:0-17149 GCA_033721635.1 Marinobacter sp.
ATGAAAACGGCATCGTACTCGTCAATGATGTCCTGCAGCTGAACATCCTTGCCCACCTCGGTGGACAGGCGGAACTCCACGCCCATCTCCTCGAACACCTTACGTCGGCGGGTCATGACGGATTTTTCCAGCTTGAACTCGGGAATACCGAAGGTCAGCAGGCCACCGATTTCCGGATAGATATCGAAGACAACCGGCTTGACGCCATTGCGAACCAGAACATCCGCGCAGCCCAGACCTGCAGGCCCCGCACCGATGACGGCAACTTTCTTGTCTGTCCACTTCACGGCGGACATATCCGGTTTCCAGCCCAGGGCAAAGGCGGTGTCGGTAATGTATTTCTCGACAGAGCCGATGGTGACCGCACCGTAGCCGTCGTTCAGGGTACAGGCGCCTTCACAAAGGCGATCCTGCGGACAAACCCGGCCACAGACCTCCGGCAGGGAGTTGGTCTGGTGGCACAACTCAACGGCCCGCATGATGTTGCCTTCGGAAACCAGCTTGAGCCAGTTCGGGATGTAGTTATGAACCGGGCACTTCCACTCGCAATACGGGTTACCACACTCGAGACAGCGGTGGGACTGGGATGCCGCGTTATCCGCTGTAAACGGGTGGTAGATTTCGCCAAATTCTTTCTTGCGCTTCCTGGCCGGGACCTTTTTCGGGTCGACACGTCCAACCTCGACAAACTGGAAGTCGTTACTCAGTCGTTCTTTCATCATGATGCTCTCATCAGCTCAATTTCGACAGGGGCGGCAGCCGGGCCGCGCACCCCAAACCCTCTCAGCCTATTACTCCGGACGTGCCCGAGTGCTCGCCAGCAGGCTGCGCAGGTTGGCAGCCTTGGGTTTCACCAGCCAGAAACGGCCGATGTAGTCATCGAAATTTTCAAGAATGTGCTCAGCCCACTCACTGGCCGTTTCCGAAATATGCTCCCGGATTACGCCGCGCAGATGGTTACGGTAGGACTCCATATCTTCGCTGGAAATCCGCTGGATCTCGACCAGTTCGTGGTTGTACTTGTCCACAAAGGTGTTGTTGAGGTCCATCACGTAGGCAAAGCCACCAGTCATACCAGCACCGAAATTGTGCCCGGTGGAGCCAAGAACGGTCACCAGACCGCCGGTCATATACTCGCAACAGTGATCGCCAGCGCCTTCCACAACCGCATGGGCGCCGGAATTACGAACGGCAAAGCGCTCGCCAGCGGTTCCTGCCGCAAAGAGCTTGCCGCCAGTTGCACCGTACAGGCAGGTGTTGCCGACAATGGAGGTTTCCTGGCTCTTGAACACACTGCCGCGGGGCGGCTTGACCACCAGCTTGCCACCGGTCATGCCCTTGCCGACGTAGTCGTTGGCATCACCCTCAAGAATCAGGTTAAGGCCACCCACGTTCCAGACACCGAAACTCTGGCCGGCGGTGCCAGTAAGGTCCAGGGTAATGGGTGCATCGACCATGCCCTGGTTGCCATGCTGCTGGGCAATTTCACCGGACAGACGCGCACCAATGGAACGATCACAGTTGGTTACCCGGTAGGACCAGGCACCGCCACTCTTTTCCTTGATGGCCGCGGCGGTATCCTTAACCATCTGCTCCGCGAGCTTACCCTCGTCGAACGGAATGTTCCGCTCCACCTGACAGGTCTGCGGCTTGTCCGCCGGAATATGGTCATTGGACAGCAGGCGACTGAGATCCAGCTTCTTCTGGCGCTCGGTATCGCCCGGCAAGCGCTCCAGAAGGTCAACGCGACCAACCAGCTCTTCCAGGCTGCGTACGCCCAGCTTCGCCATCCACTCACGGGTTTCCTCAGCCACAAAACGGAAGAAGTTCATGGCCATTTCCACCGTACCCTTGAAGTGCTCTTCACGGAGGTGTTCATTCTGCGTCGCAACACCGGTCGCGCAGTTGTTCAGGTGGCAGATCCGCAGGTATTTGCAGCCCAGCGCCACCATGGGCGTGGTACCGAAGCCAAAGCTTTCGGCACCCAGGATGGCACCTTTAACCACATCCAGACCGGTCTTGATGCCGCCATCAGTCTGCAGGCGGATCTTGCCCCGCAGATCGTTAGCCCGCAACGCCTGCTGCGTTTCCGTCAGGCCCAGCTCCCAGGGGGAACCGGCATAACGGATAGAGGTCAGCGGGCTCGCCGCCGTGCCGCCATCGTATCCGGAGATGGTGATCAAATCGGCATAGGCCTTGGCCACGCCCGCGGCAATGGTGCCAACGCCGGGCTCGGAGACCAGCTTCACAGACACCAGAGCCTGCGGATTGACCTGTTTAAGATCGAAGATCAGCTGAGCCAGATCCTCAATGGAGTAGATATCGTGGTGGGGCGGCGGTGAAATCAGCGTTACCCCAGGCACCGAATAGCGCAGGCGGGCGATCAGATCATTAACCTTCCCCCCCGGCAACTGGCCACCCTCGCCGGGCTTGGCGCCCTGGGCCACCTTGATTTGCATGACATCAGCGCTGCGCAGATATTCGGCAGTGACCCCGAAACGACCGGAAGCAACCTGCTTGATCTTGGAACGCTTTTCAGTGCCGTAGCGGGCGGGATCTTCACCACCCTCGCCGGAATTCGAGCGACCACCCAGGGTGTTCATGGCGACCGCCAGAGCCTCGTGGGCCTCTGGTGACAACGCACCCAGGGACATAGCCGCCGAATCAAAGCGCGGGAAGATGTTCTCTGCCGGCTCAACCTCGGAAACGTCAATCGGTTTGAGGTCTTTCCGGAAGCCCAGGAGATCCCGCAGGGTTGCTACCGGACGTTCGTTGACCAGGCCAGCATACTCCTTGTAGTGGCCATAATCGCCACTGGTTACGGCCTCCTGCAGTTTACCAACCACATCGGGGTTGAAGGCGTGGTACTCCTGGCCGTGGACGTACTTCAGCAAACCACCCTGGACAATCGGCTTGCGCGGCTTCCAGGCTACAGAAGCCAGTTGCTCCTGGTCCTGTTGAAAATCATAAAAGCTGGCGCCCTGCACCCGGCTTGGGACACCGAGGAAGCACAGGTCAACCACCTCATCAGCCAGGCCGATCGCCTCAAACAGCTGGGCACCACGATAGGAAGTGATGGTCGAGATGCCCATCTTGGACAGGATCTTCAACAGCCCCTTGTTGATACCTTTGCGGTAGTTGTTCTTGGCATCGATCGGATCCATCAGCAACTCGCCGGTACGGATGAGATCGTTCAGCACCTGGTAGGCAAGGTATGGATAGACCGCCGTCGCGCCGAAACCGAAGAGCACCGCAAAATGATGGGGATCCCGGGCCCAACCGGTTTCCACGATTATGTTGGAGTCACAACGCAGCCCCTGCTTCACCAGATGGTGGTGAACCGCGCCGGTTGCCATGAGGGCGTTGACCGGCAGTTCACCTTCCTTCAGGTCCTTGTCAGTGAGGATCAGAAGCACCTTACCATTGCGGACAGCCTGTTCTGCCTCTTCGCACACATGGCGAATGGCCTGCTCCAGCCCCTGTTCGGGACGATAACTCATGGAGATACGAGCCACCTCGAAACCAGGGCGCTCGTTGTTGGCGATCTTCAAGAACTTGGCTGGTGACAGCACGGGGGTAGTCAGGATAATCCGGTCCGCGTGATCGGAGGTCTCCTCGAATACGTTACGTTCAGCACCCAGGCAGGTCTCCAGGGACATGACAATCGACTCACGCAATGGATCGATCGCCGGGTTGGTCACCTGGGCGAACTTCTGACGGAAGTAGTCAGCAACGTGACGAACCTTGCTGGAAAGCACGGCCATCGGGGTATCATCACCCATTGAGCCAACCGCTTCCTGGCCATTTTCCGCCAGCGGACGCAACACCTGGTCACGCTCTTCGAACGACACCATGAACATCTTCTGGTGCACCAGAAGTTCGTCGGAGTCCATCAACCTGAAATCCGGGGTGTCCTGATTGAGCGTGGTTTCCACGCGCAGGGCATTCTCGCGAAGCCAGCGCTTGTACGGCTGCGCCGTCTTCAGCCGCTGATCAATGTCCTTGGTGTGCAGGACTTCACCGGATTCGGTGTCGATTGCCAGCATCTGGCCCGGCCCGACACGGCCTTTCGCAACCACATCATCGGGCTGATAGCCGTAGGTGCCAATCTCCGATGCCAGAGTAATAAAGTCATCCTTGGTGATAACCCAGCGAGCCGGGCGGAGGCCGTTACGGTCCAGCATGCACACAGCATAGCGGCCGTCCGACATTACCAGCCCCGCGGGGCCATCCCAGGGCTCCATGTGCATGGAGTTGTACTCATAGAACGCCCGCAGCTCGGAGTCCATGCTGTCGACGTTCTGCCAGGCCGGTGGAATCATCATCCGGACGGCACGGAACAGGTCTACACCACCGGCAAGCAGCACTTCCAGCATGTTGTCCATGCTTGAGGAGTCGGAACCAGTGAGATTCACCAGCGGCTGCAGAGTCTGCAGATCCGGAAGTTCCGGTGAACTGAACTTGGCGGCCCGGGCGATGGCCCAATTCCGGTTGCCGTCAATGGTGTTGATCTCGCCATTGTGAGCCAGATACCGGAATGGCTGGGCCAGCGGCCAACGTGGCATGGTGTTGGTGGAGAACCGCTGATGGAATACACAGATAGCGGTCTCAAGATCCGGGTCACCCAGATCCTTGTAGAAATTGGCCAGGTCCGCCGGCATCATCAGGCCCTTGTAGGCCAGAGTGCGGTGCGACAGGCTACAGATATAGAATTCCGAATCATCAGCCATATCGCTTTCGGCGTGCCGGCGACCCACGAACAGACTGATCGCGAAATCACGCTCTTCCTTGCCGGCGGGTACCACGAACACCTGCTCAATACGGGGCAGGCAATCCAGCGCCATAGGCCCGAGGCAGCTGTCGTCCACGGGCACATCACGCCAGCCGAGGATCTCCAGACCTTGTTCGGTCAACCGCTTTTCAATAGCGGCGCGACCAGCGGAAGCCTTGGCCTCATCGGGGTTCAGGAATACCTGCCCCACGGCAAAAAGGTCGCCTGGCTCCTTGCCAAAAGCTGCCTTGGCGGCTTTTTTCAGAAAGCCATCCGGGCTCTGAATCAGCAGGCCACAACCATCGCCGGTCTTGCCGTCTGCAGCGATACCACCTCGGTGGGTCATGCAGGTCAGAGACTCGATGGCAGTTTGCAACAACTTGTGGCTGGCCTCGCCCTTCATGTGGGCGATCAGACCGAATCCGCAGTTGTCCCTAAATTCGTCGGGATGATACAAACCTGTCATCATAAGCGTTCTCTCGCGTAGAAATGCTTTTCAATCAAAGAGTTAATTGGCACGCAGCCACACAACCACCCTCTGACACTGAAAATGGGGGCTGGCTATTTTACACACGTAGAAATACGTACTCAAATCGGCGTGGAGTTATTGTGGGAAGCCGAAACGGGAATTACCACTCGACAAGGTTATGGAACAATAAGTTAGCGGCATAAACAGAGCCGCTATAAATTGTCGACCGGACGCACCCAGGGTGATCGGGAAGCCAGCTCTTCCGGCAAATCGGATGCTGCGGCATTCGCCGCCTCCCGGGTTGGGAACTCTCCATAGAATACCATAAACCAGGGCTGCCCCTGCCTCTCCCCTCGGGTATATACAAGGTCGCCGAGTTCCGAATACCTTGATATGAGATTCAGGGCGGTCTGCTCCAGATTGCCCGCAACCAGCTGGATCGTCCAGCCTTTACGGGCTCGAATCTGATCTATGGCAACAAAATGCTGCGGATTTGCTGGACTGAACTCTGGTTCCGCCTCCGGTTCTGGTTCCGCCTCCGGTTCTGGTTCCAGCTCTGGCTCTGGCTCTGGCTCTGGCTCTGGCTCTGGCTCTGGCTCTGGCTCTGGCTCTGGCTCTGGCTCTGGCTCTGGCTCTGGCTCTGGCTCTGGCTCTGGCTCTGGCTTGGCAGCCTCCGGCTCCGGGACCGGTTCTGTCAACGGTGTTTCTGGCGCTACCACAGGCTCACCCGCGATGGCTGGCTCTTCGGCCCGGGGCCCGGAATCCCCGGTTTCCGGACCAATGGTAATGCTCTTTCTCACCGGCTCTGGCGCTGTTACAACCTCATTGGCAACCGACTCATCATATTGGCGCGATACGAACCACCAAGAGCCTGCAAGCAGCACCAGGGCTGCCCCTGGCCACAGAAACCGCGTCCAGGGCACCTGCCGGGAGCGACCCGCACTCGGTGCTGACACCATATCCAGCCAAACCCCTGGTGTCACACGCTTTAGCCTGGAAAAACTCCCCTGGCTCAACGCATGAATTTTCGAAACCCTGGCCGGACTGAGAAGTTCGCCTGTCTTACCGCCGGCTGCATGAATCCTTGGTTCGAGATAGGCAACGATTTCGTCTTTTGTCAGTGGTCGAAGGTGGATCTGATGTACGCTCGTGGCTGCATCATCCAAACCCAGCATTTGCACAAGAGTGTCCGTACCGGCAAACACCGGAACGGCAGAAGATCCGCGCTCCGAAGCCAGGTAAGCAGACAAAATCAGCCTGAGCAGCTCCACGGGTGCTCGGTCAGCATCGTCAATCAGTAGGACCATACGCTGGCCCTTTCGAACCCGGGATTCCGACCACTTGAAGAAGCGATAAACCAGATCTCGGGGACTGTCCTCCGGTCCAAGATTGGAACGAGCGACCGCTTTCAGATCCCGGGCAAGGGCCTGGGAGCTGGTCAGAGCCGCAGCAGGTATCCGATGAAAATCAAGCCTGGACGACTCGCTGCGGACCAGCTCCGCCAGAATCCGGGTTTTGCCCGCGCCGGCAGCACCGGTCAATAGCAGCGCCATATCGCCAAATCCGCAGAGATGGCGCAATGCCTCCAGAGCATGATGACGCATCGCATCCGGGAAAAACGGAATTTCCATTTCCATAGGATTGGCACGGAGGCTGTAGCGTTGTTGCAACCTGGGAAACAGGCCGCCGCCATCAAGACTGTTCAAACTGTCTTCAGTCACGGGTCTTCCTTGTCTGCTGGTCCGTTACCAAATCATTGAAACCCTCGGGCCGGTATCAATTCGAGCTGCAAAAGCGGGCGAATGTCAGGGCCAGGTTGTCGGGACTTGACTCCGAGGTGACGATGGCATCCCCTACCGAGCGAAGCAGGACCAGCCTGAGCAGCCCGTCCACGTTTTTCTTGTCGACAGCCATCAAACTCATGAAATCATCCGCCGTCATTCCTGCCGGAGGCTTATCCGGCAAGTTGGCCCGCAGAATCAGTCGGTTTATACGGTTATAATCGGCTCGGCTGATCATCCCCTCAAGAGCAGACAATTCGGCGGCCATGAGCATACCGGTTCCGACCGCCTCTCCGTGCAGCCAATTGCCATAACCTGCATAGGTCTCTATCGCGTGCCCGAAGGTATGACCAAGATTCAGTATCGCTCTGAGACCACCTTCCCGCTCGTCGAGGGCAACAATCTCCGCCTTGCAGGCGCAGGACCGGAAGATAGCCTCTGACAGCGCCTCGGGATCAAGGCTGACCAGAGCATCCATATGCTCCTCCAGCCAGGCAAGAAAGGCCTGGTCCCGAATGAGCCCGTATTTGATAACCTCCGCCAGACCTGCTGACACCTCACGAGGAGGTAAGGTCTGAAGACTTGCTGTGTCTATCAGTACCGCCTGCGGCTGATAGAAAGCGCCAATCATATTTTTGCCAAGAGGATGGTTGATGCCCGTTTTGCCACCAACAGAAGAATCCACCTGAGAAAGGAGCGTGGTTGGAATCTGGATAAAAGGAACCCCCCGCTGGTAACAGGCGGCAGCAAAACCGGCCATATCACCGACGACACCGCCGCCGAGCGCGACCAGAGTGGTTTTCCGGGTATGTCGTTGCTCGAGAAGACCGTCAAAAATACTGTTGAGGGTCTGCCAGTCCTTGAACTTCTCACCATCTGGAAGGATGACGGTATCAACCCGCTTCCCTGGGAAACAGGCCTTCGCCCGCTCAAGATAGAGCGGTGCCACGGTCTCGTTGGTGACAATCATGACCTGTGCCCCGGAGACGTAAGATGACAGATCCTGGTTGCCGAGAAGGTCCTCACCGATAAAAATGGGATAGCTGCGCTCACCGAGCTCCACCAAGAGTTCGCGATACCTATCAGACATGATTACGACCTTCCTTCCGGATCTGCCTTTTATGACGAGGGGTTTTCGGGTTCAGCCGATTGACCAGTTGACGAACCACAAGCCTAGGACTTTTTCTGTCTGTATACATGATGATATCGGCCAGGCTTGAGTACAGAGGATCGCGAATTGAGAAAAGTTTCCGTAAGACCGCCTCCGGATCATCGTTCTGCAGCAAGGGCCGATTTCGGTCTTTGCGGGTTCGCTCTACCTGTTGCTCTATTGAGGTTTTCAGATAGATAACCGTGGCGCCTCTCTTGAGTATCGGATGATTCTCCTGCCGCATTACTGCCCCGCCCCCAGTGGCCAGCACGGTATTATCTTCATGGGATAACTCATCCAGCATGGCTGTTTCACGCAGACGAAACCCGTCCTCCCCTTCAACATCAAAAATCCACGGGATGTTGGCCCCGCACCGCTCCTCAATGATGCGATCAGAATCGAGGAAACGATAGCCGAGCTCCTTGGCGAGCATCCGGCCAATTGTGCTTTTCCCTGCTCCCATGGGACCAACCAGGACAACGCGTTTCGGCAAAGACATAACTTCCGCTCAGTTTTGTTCAGGCGGGTGAGAATATCACAGGGCCGGTGATTGCATAAGTTCGGGGCCCGTCTTGAACAAAATTCAGGCACAAAAAAGCCGCCGGTTTTAAGCGGCGGCCTTTGAGCAAACCCGTTTAGCGCAGCAGATCGTTCTTGATGATCTTCGGTGTGATGAAGATCAGCAGTTCGCTGCGCTCATCGATGTGCTCGGTGCGCTTGAAGATACGTCCCAGATAGGGAATGTCTCCGAGGAACGGCGTTTTGGTGGTCTGGGTCGCAACTTCCGACTGGAAGATACCGCCCAGGACAACTGTCTCACCGTTGCCAACCAGAACCTGGGTAGTGACTTCGTTGGTATTGATCGATGGAATACCAGCAGTCACCTCACCTCGGGAGTCCTGATTGACCACCAGATCCATGATGATCTTGTCATCCGGTGTAATCTGCGGCGTTACTTCCAGGGAGAGCACGGCTTCCTTGAAAGAAACGGATGTCGCACCGCTGGAGGACGCTTCCTGATAGGGAATCTCCTCACCAGATTTGATCGACGCCGTCTGACGATCGGCAGTCACAACCCGGGGCTGGGAAACCACTTCCGCTTGCCCATCACTCTCGAGGGCTGACAGTTCCAGATCTACCAGGAAGTCGTCGCTGCCCCAGCCGATGGCGAAGGACGAGGCACCTTCACCCGTCACTCCGAGGTCGACCGCAAGGGCGCCTGGGAAGGTAATGGTGTTGCTGTTGCCAGCCGCAGCATCACGAGCTTCCTGGAGAGATTGCTGCGAACCGCCGACAGTGAAAACATTATCTCCACTTACGTCATAGGCAGCGCCGCCCCAGCGAACACCAAGATCTTCCGCAACGTTGGTCTGGGCGCGAACAATGCGGGCTTCGATGGACACCTGACGCACCGGCACATCCCATGTCGATACCAGACGGCGAATTTCATCCAGCTTCTCGGCAGTTTCACGAACGCTGATGGTGTTGGTACGCACGTCCGAGGAGACGAATCCGCGATCAGAAATCAGCTCTTCGTCTTCCTTGATCAACGCAACAACATCAGCCGCTTTGGCGTAGTTAACCTGAATGATGTCCAGGCGCACCGGAGCCAGTTCGGCAATCTGCTTGTTGGTTTCGAGCTCAAGTTTCTCCCGCGCTGCAATTTCGTCTGCAGGCGCTACCAGCAATACGTTGCCAATCTGACGCTTATCCAGGCCTTTGGTCTTGAGTATCAGATCCAGCGCCTGATCCCATGGAACGTTCTGCAGACGCAGAGTGATGCTGCCGCCTACCGTATCACTGGCAACCAGGTTCAGGCCGGTGAAGTCCGCAATCAGCTGCAGGACCGAGCGCACTTCAATATCCTGGAAGTTCAGGGACAGTTTGTCGCCGGTATACGGGAACTTCTCTTCCCTGCGGGACTCCGCCTCTTCCTGGCTCAGTTCTTCAACGCTGACGGTAAACTGGCTACCGGACTGGTAGGCAATGTAGTCGTAATTGCCCTCGGGGGTGATCTCGACCACGGCATTGCCATCCTCGACAAAGGTGTCGATACGGGTAACCGGGGTGGCGAAATCGGTCACATCAAGTCGGCGCCGAAGGTCAGAGGGTACTTCAATACCGTCCATCGTCAGGCGAATCTTTCCGGCGCGTTCTGTCAGGTCTACCGGCGTGCTGGAGCTACCCAGTTCAACCAGAACGCGACCTTCACCGTCCTTGCCCCGACGAAAATCCACACCAGCCAGAGCGTTGGCAGACATGGAGCCAGACGTGGAACTGCTTTGAGAAGCGGGAGCAGAGGAACTTGCGACTACGCCATCAGCCTGTCCGCCAATCGTCATGACCAGGGAATTGCCCGAACGAACCGTGTCATAGGGAACAAGCTCCACCAGGTTGAATATCAGGCGTGTGCGGTCCTTGGTTTCCACCACGGTCATGCTCTGGGCGTTGCCCGACCCCAGAGGCACACTGCGACTATCAAGACCACTGGTCGTGTCCCGAAGATCAACCGCAATGCGAGCAGGACGCTCAATGGTGTAACCGGAAGGTTCCGGCGGTGCACCGTCAAATTGCAGTGTAACTTCAAGCCGCTCGCCCGGTAGCGACGAAAACGACACGTCTTCCAGCGTGACCGCGTTGGCCAGGCCGGATAACAACCCAAAAGCAATCACGCTGACGTATACATTGAGTTTTCTGAACATCGCTAGCCTCGACCCTAAACTTTTTTGTACGTGCATGGTTCTTTCAACTTTCATCCAGCCGCTCCTTAGCCTGCGCCCTCTTCCAGGGTCAGGGAGCGAGGACGCTCAACCCAGCCACCCCGGCCATTGGGAACGATTTCAATAAGCTCGATACGGGTTTCACTGACGCCCACAATGCGACCGTAGTTCTGACCCATGTAATTTCCGGTACGGACCCTATGGATTCCGCCGGTGTCATCCTCAATCAGGGCAAAAAGGTTACCCGATGCCCCTTGAAGCGTGCCGACCATCTCCAGGGTTTTCAGGTCAAAGTTCTCAAGAACTTCCCTCGGCCGATCCAGATCCGGCTCAACATCACTGACCGGCTCCTCATCGACCATGGTCAGTTGAACATCGATCGGTGGTTCAAAAGGCGCCCGACGATCTGCGGCGGAGTAGCTGAAAGCCTCATAGGCTTTAAACTCCGGCAGGGGCTCTACATAGCCTCTCGGTTTCGCCCGGGTCTCGGCCATGAACTGATCAAGATCTGAAAATCCGCTGCCCTGGGAACAGGCTGTCAGGAGAGACACCAGACAAACACCCAGCCAGGCTTTTACCGCATGCTTTCCTGTCATGCTCATTCTCCAGCCCGGTAGCGGTAAGTACGAGCTACAACCTGCATATCAAGCCGTTCTCCGTCTCCGCCAGTTGGTTTTATGGTCAAATCATGCAGTGTCACGATCCGGGGAAGGCTCGCGACACTGCTGACGAAAGATGCCAGCTCATGGTAGGAGCCAGACACCCGGATGTTGATTGGCAGCTCGGAATAGAAGTCCCGCCGCTGCTCCGGCTGAAGTTTCACTTCCTGAAGCGCAAGGCCATTACCCAGTGCGGTATTGGTAATGTCTTCCAATAAACCAGGCACTTCGGTTTCACTCGGAAGCTGCCTTACCAGGGCGCCAAAGGTTTCTTCCATTTCCGCCATCTGGGCCTTGAAGACCTCAAGGTTGGCCACCTGATAGGCTTTCTCTTCATAGGTCTTTCGCAGTTCCTGTTCCGTGCGCTCTACACGCTCAAGCTGCGCATACTGATCCTTGATAAAGAACCAGTAGCCACCACCGGCGATGAGCCCGAAAATTATCAGGACTACGATGAACTTGATGGGCGCAGGCCAGATACCGGCGTTGTTGACATCAAGATCGTTGATATCAAATTCATTTAGGCTTTTTAGAGAGTCCGCGAGGCTCATTACTTATCCTCCCCTTCGGGCTCGGGCGTTTTCTGTTTAACCGACAGATTGAACTGACTGTAACCGGCCCGGCGACTATCAGCAGCAGACACATTGGAGAGGTTGGGGTCCGCAAACCACTCGGATTCCTCGAACTGGCGCATAAGCGTGGAAACCCGGCTATTTGACTCGGCCATACCAACAATATCGAGACGCTCGCCAGTTCGCTTCAGGTCCGTATAGAAAAGCCCATCAGGCAGTGTTCTCACCAACTCGTCAAAAACGCGCACGATGACCGGCCGCTTGCCCTGAAGATCCTGAATGACCTGCATCCGGGCGAGGAGCTCATCGCGCTTGCGCTTGAGGTTCTCGATTTCCTTGATCTGCTGGTCCAGCTTCTTTGTAGCCGTTTCTATATACGCGTTCCGGGATTGCTGGTAGGCGATCCGGCTGTCCATATCGGTCTTCCAGAGGAAAACCAAACCGCCGGCGATGATCGCGGCGCCAAGAATCATGACCACAAACTGTTTCTGTTTCTCGGCACGAAGTTCCTCGCGCCACGGTCTAAGGTTAATCTTTGCCATCAGTCGAAGCTCCTCATTGCCAGGCCGCAGGCAATCATCAGGGAGGGCGCATCATTACTCAGAGCCGATGCGTTGACCCGTGACCCTACTGCCATGTCAGCAAAAGGATTCGCGACCATTGTCGGCGTTCCCGTCTTTTCTTCGACCATCTCCGTCAGCCCCTGGATCGAGGCAGTGCCTCCTGCCAGAACCACATAGTCGACAGCATTGTACTGACTGGCACCGAAGAAGAACTGAAGTGCTCGGGCCACCTGCTGCACCA
This sequence comes from Marinobacter sp., assembly GCA_033721635.1. GTDB lineage: Bacteria > Pseudomonadota > Gammaproteobacteria > Pseudomonadales > Oleiphilaceae > Marinobacter. The sequence goes on from JAWWAT010000026.1 coordinate 12,927, forward strand.
CGGCTTCCCGGAATGGGGTCAGCACTTCGGATTCGTAGTCATCGGGCAATCCGCCCTGTTTTTTGGCAAGACCGGCCTCTTCCAGGGACAGACCGTAACGGCGCTGGATTTCCTCGGTAAGTTGCTTGCCACCAAAAATCTGTTCGCGGGTGTAAACGGTTTTGCCGCCGGCCAGAACGCTCAGCGTGGTCATCGTCGCGCCGATATCAACAATCGCCACCACCAGCTCTTCGCCCTGGGAGTCCAGCTGCGGCTCAATCAACGCGTAGGCGCGCTCAAGGGCGTAGGCCTCGACATCAACCACCTTGGTCGTCAAAGAGGCGATCTCGAGCGCATCTTCCCGAATGTCTACATTTTCCTTTCGGCAGGCAGCCAGCAGAACATCCACCTGGTCGGGGTTGCTTTCGGAGGGGCCCTGAACTTCGAAATCGATGGCCACTTCATCCAGTGGGTATGGAATATACTGATCGGCCTCCAGGGCAATCTGATCTTCCATCTCGAATTCGTTGAGGCCACCGTCCATCTGGATGACCTTGGTGATTACCGCCGAACCTGATACTGCAACTGCTACCTGCTTTACGCCGGAGCGGGACTTGGAAGCCACGCGCTTCATCACTTCGCCCACGGCTTCAACGTCGGTAATGTTCTTTTCCACCACGGCATTGGCCGGTAACGGCTCCACCGCGTAGCTTTCGACCTTATAACGGTCACCCTGCTTTGACAGCTCCAGAAGTTTGACCGAGCTGGAGCTTATATCCACGCCCAGCACTGCACTGGATTTCTTTCCTAATCCAAACACGCGCTCACCCTATACCTGGTTAGATGCACCCGGTTACGTAACTTATGTGTTTTTTATTTAAGAGAATTTCTTCACCATTCCGTCTACAATGCGTGTTCTTCTTTAAGTGAGAACTATTGCAGCGGTGAAGCACCTCTTCCATCCTAAAGCAATTTCTCAAATGATAGACCTATATCCAACAGTTGTCAGAAAAAAATGTCTCATTTGTTGCGCACATCTCGCCTTTTTGCCTGGTTGTTTCTTACCGGACTGAGTGTCGCCGTTATCGTAACCTCAGGCTTCTATCTTTACCTTCGCCCTGGCCTTCCGCCGGTACATCAGCTTCTGGACATCAAGCTTCAGACGCCATTACGGGTCTATAGCAAAGACAACAGATTAATAGCAGAATTCGGTGAAAAGAGAAGGGCACCCATCACAATAGAACAGATCCCAACAATTCAGTTACAAGCCTTTATGGCAGCTGAAGACGCGCGTTTTTACGAGCACTTCGGGGTCGACATCAAAGGCCTGGCGCGGGCTGCCATCGAACTGATCTCCACCGGCGAGATCCAGTCCGGGGGCAGTACCATCACAATGCAGGTTGCAAAAAATTACTTTTTGTCACGGGACAGAACCTTTATACGGAAGTTCAACGAGATACTTCTGGCTCTTCAGATTGAACGTGAACTGGACAAAGACCGAATTCTCGAGCTCTACCTGAACAAGATCTATCTCGGCAACCGTGCATACGGGATTGCCGCCGCCGCTCAGGTTTATTACAACAAACCGGTCTCTGAACTGTCTCTGGCACAGATGGCGATGCTTGCTGGCTTGCCCAAGGCGCCCTCGGCCTTTAACCCACTGGCCAATCCTGACCGGGCGATGGTCCGCCGAAACTGGATTCTCGGACGCATGCAGGACCTGGGTTACATCACCCAGGATGCACGTGAGCTTGCGGTTTCCGCCCCCATCACTGCCAGCTACAACAGCACGGAAACAGAAGTCGACGCCGACTATGTTGCAGAAATGGCCCGATCCGAAATGGTTCGACGGTTTGGTGAAGACGCCTATACCGACGGCTACACGGTTACTCTGACGGTTGACGGGAGAAAACAGCAGGTCGCTACTGAAGCCCTCAGGGACGGCCTTGAAGCCTATGATCGGCGGCACGGCTTCCGGGGCGCCATCGGACAGATCGATCAGGAAACACTGGCAACCAGCGAACTGTCCGACCTGATTCTGAACTACCCACGCGTGGAGTCGCTGTTACCTGCGATCGTCAAGGAAGTTGACGACGAGGCAGGCGAAGTCAGTGTTCACGTACGCCGCATTGGCCCAGCCATCATGCCTTTCGAGTCCATGACCTGGGCCAGACGTTATAAAACCGAGAACCTCACCGGGCCAGAACCGGAGAAACCCTCGGACGTAGTATCCCGCGGCGATGTCGTCTATGTGCGGGCTCAAAACCCGGAACAGATTGCCCTGGAGAAAGATACAGACGGTACTGAAACCCCGAACGACGAGACGACGAAGGCCCAAACAGCTACTGTCGCGCTCGCCCAGATCCCCAGGGCCGAGGGCGCCTTGATATCACTCAAGGCCAAAACCGGCGCCATTGAGGCCCTGAGCGGGGGGTACAGCTTCGGCCAAAGCAAATACAACCGGGCAATTCAGGCACGAAGACAGCCGGGCTCCACCTTCAAACCTTTCCTTTACCTGAGCGCACTGGAAAGCGGCAAGACACCAGCGACTATCTACAACGATGCCCCTATTGTATTCGATGACTCCGAACTGGAGACGGCCTGGCGGCCCCAGAACTCCTCCGGACAGTTCTATGGCCCCACCCGTCTTCGGGAGGCGCTTTATCGCTCGCGCAATCTGGTTTCGATCAGGCTCCTGCGTGATCTGGGCATAGAGAAAACCCTCGACTACCTTGCACAACTTGAAATCCCGACCGAAAACATGCCTGACAACCTGTCGCTGTCGCTCGGCAGCGGCCAGCTTACTCCCATGGAACTGGCCAGAGGCATGGCTGTGATCGCCAACGGCGGCTATGATGTCGAGCCCTACCTGATCGACACCATCAGCGACTTCAGGGGCGAAACCATCTACCAGGCTCCGAAGACCATTCTGTGTGATGAAAACTGCGACGATCTTGCAGAACAAGCAGCATCGAGTACGGAGGAAGGCGACGCAAGCGCGGAAGTGGAGCCTGCGGAAACGGGCGACCAATCCCCAGACGTCCGCGTGATGCGCAGACTGGCAGACGAACGTGCGGTTTTCATCCTGCACTCAATGATGCAGGATGTGATTCGCCGCGGCACCGGTCGCCGGGCATTGGCACTCGGCCGGGATGACATTGCCGGAAAAACGGGTACCACGAACGAGCAAAAGGACACCTGGTTCGCCGGCTTTAATCATGAAGTGGCCACAACCACCTGGGTAGGATTCGACCAACCGGCTCCACTTGGCAGACGTGAGTTCGGCGCCAGCACCGCACTCCCCATCTGGCTGGACTACATGGAGGTGGCTCTCGAAGGAGCACCCTCCTCCCTTATGCCCCGCCCCAACGGCATCGTCAATATCCGGATCAACCCCGAGACCGGACAGCGGGCAAGGCCCGGTGAGGACGGCGTATTTGAGGTCTTCCGGGAAGAAGATGCGCCACCGCCACTGACATCAGAAACCGAGAACAATGGAAACGGCGGATCTGAGGAAGACGATCTGTCGCGAAGAATCTTCTGATACCCTGAACAGGCACAAAAAAACCGGCGGGATCACCGCCGGTTTTTTTATCACCCTGGACAACAGATCAGATAATGTCGTCCATGGACTTGAGCGGGTAATGCTCAGGATAGGCGTTACGGGCAACCCCTGAATCCACGGCAGCACGGGCAACGGCTGCAGGCACCACTTCAAGCAAGCGGACATCCATAGGCTTGGGAATGATGTACTCTTTCCCGAACTCAAAGCTATCCACGCCATAAGCCTCACAGATTTCCTGGGGCACGGGCTCTTTTGCCAGTTCGCGGATTGCGTTGACAGCCGCCACCTTCATTTCCTCATTGATCGCGGTGGCACGCACATCTAGCGCTCCACGGAAAATGAACGGGAAGCCCAGAACGTTGTTAACCTGGTTCGGATAATCAGAGCGGCCGGTCGCCATGATCAGATCATCACGGGTTGCCAAGGCAACTTCCGGACTGATTTCCGGGTCGGGGTTGGAGCAGGCAAATACGATAGGCTTCGGAGCCATTTTCTTGAGCTGGTCTGCGGTCAGCAGATCCGGACCAGACAGGCCCAGAAACACATCAGCGCCTTCAATCGCGTCATCCAGAGTGCGCTTGTCAGTATCGTTGGCGAACATCGCCTTGTACTGGTTCAGATCATCACGACCAGAGTGGATCACACCCTTGCGGTCGAGCATGAAGATGTTTTCAGAGCG
>JAWWAT010000027.1:0-16872 GCA_033721635.1 Marinobacter sp.
GGCAGGAGGCGGGGTAACGATCCTTGATTCTGCGTTCGGCGGAATCACTGGTCATACGCTGGCGTCCGTTGCGTGCATTGTATTTATGGTTGGGAGATGAAGTGTAGTTCCGGGAAGGCTGGCTGAAAAATGACCGGCTGCGGAATTGTGAACTGCATAACAAAATCCTGTGCACTGTGCGCAACTCCAGAAATCTTCCTGCCGAACGCGACAGAGCCGACCGCAGAATCTACAATGACCGGCCAATGTGTTAACCGTTACAGGACCAAACCTTGAAGTCACTGTCTCTGCACCAGCTCTACAAAGCCTGTGTTCTGAAAGATCTGCCGTTCAAAACCACCAAACAACTGGAACCCCTGGCTGAAATTGTCGGCCAGAACCGTGCCCAGGAAGCCGTGCGTTTTGCCCTGGCGATGCCCCATGGCGGTTACAACGTCTATGCCGTTGGCCGGAATGGCCTGGGCAAGCGCACCATGATGCTGCGTTACCTTGAGCACCATGTGGATACGGATCAGCAGAGCCATGACTGGTGCTACGTGGCCAACTTCGAGGAGCCGCGTATCCCGAAGCTGTTGCAGTTGCCGGCAGGAAAAGGCACCCAGCTCAAGCAGGACATGGAAAAGCTGATGAGTCGTCTGGTGAAGGTGATTCCGCAGACCTTTGACAGTGACAGTTTTCTAGAGCGTTCGGAACAGCTCAAGAACGAATATGGCAAAAAGCAGGAAGACGAGCTTGAAAAAGTGGCGGCCCAGGCCCGCCGGAAAAAAGTCAGCCTGACCGTAACCACACCCGGTGGCTATCGGCTGGTTGCCATGAACGGGGAAGAACCCCACACGGCGGAAACTTTCCAGGCCCTGAGCCAAGAGCAGCGGGATAAATTTGAAGACGCTATCAACAAGCTTGAGAAAAAGCTTCGCCAGGCCCTGCGCAAACTGGCGGACTGGGAGCAGGAGTACGCTGATAAGCAACAGGCGCTGAATCAGGAAACTCTTGAAAGTATCTCCGGCCACCAGATTGATGAGTTGATCGAGAAGTACAAGGATCTGCCGGATGTGGTCGCCTACTTTGAGGCGGTTCGCGCCGATCTGGTGGAAAATCTGGAGATTTTTCTCGACGATAACGAGGAGCAGGCCGCCATTGCCTATGCCTCGCTCGACAAGAAAATGCCGCGCCGTTATCTGGTCAATGTACTGGTACACCAGAAAACGAACGAGGTGCCCGTGGTGGTGGAAGATAATCCCACCTACCACAACCTGTTTGGCTACGTCGAAAACGTCACCTACAAGGGCACGGTGTTCACGGATTTCTCCCTGATCCGCCCAGGTAGCCTGCACCGGGCCAATGGCGGCTATTTGCTGATGGATGCCATCAAGGTTCTGGAACAGTCCTTTGTGTGGGACGGCCTCAAGCGGGCCCTGCGTTCCAAGTCCATACAGATAAATTCGCTGGAACGGGAACTGACGCTGTCCGGAACCATCTCAATTGAACCCGAGTCGGTCCCCCTTGATGTCAAGATTGTGCTGTTCGGTGATCGTGAAACCTGGATGTTGCTGCAGGAATACGATTCCGAGTTTGCCGAATTGTTCCGGGTCACGGCGGATTTCGAGAACGAAATGTACCGTTCGGATGACAGCCAGTTGCTCTATGCCAAGTTCATCGCCAGCCTGGTGAGTGAGAAGAAGCTGCTGCACTGCTCCAACAAGGCGGTTGCCAGGGTCATTGAGCACAGCGCCCGAATGGCCGACCACCAGGATCGACTGTCCCTGCATGCGGCCGATATCGCCAATCTGCTACGGGAATCGGATTTCTGGGCCCGTCAGGCCGGTGCGAAGCTGATTCAGGACTTGCATGTGGAGCGCGCGCTGGAAAGTGCGAAATACCGTAGCAGCCGGATAAGGGATCAGTTCTACGATTCCATCCGTGATGGCTCAACGCTCGTAACTACTAGCGGCAGATGTGTTGGACAGGTTAATGCACTGTCGGTGCTGTCCACGGGTGGGTTCGAATTTGGTCTTTCCAACCGAGTCACTGCTACCTGCTATTATGGAGATGGCGCGGTGATGGATATTGAGCGTGATGTAAAGCTCGGTGGCAATCTTCACTCCAAGGGCGTGATGATACTGAGTTCCTGGCTCGCCTCCCATTTTGCGGTCAATGACCCGATGCACCTGTCGGCCAGTCTGACCTTCGAGCAGAATTACGGCGAAGTGGATGGTGACAGCGCATCGCTTGCAGAGCTGTGCGCGCTGATCTCGTCCCTTTCCGGTATTCCGGTGCGACAGGATCTGGCAATCACCGGGTCGGTCAACCAGTTTGGCGAAGTTCAGCCCATCGGCGGCGTGAATGAGAAAGTTGAAGGCTTTTTCACAACCTGTCAGCTTAAGGGCGGGCTTTCTGGCACCCAGGGTGTCATTGTCCCAACCACTAACGTACAGAACCTGATGCTGGACAGCGAGGTAGTCAAGGCAGTACGCGCAGGCCAGTTTGCGGTATACGCGGTTGCCCGTGTCGAGGAAGCGATAACCCTGCTGCTCGGCAAGCCTGCGGGCAAGGCCGATGACAAAGGCAGGTACCCGAAACAGAGCGTTTTTGGCATTATCCAGCAACGACTTGAAAAAATGCGGGAACACGAGCGCCAGGAACATGCCCGTGATGACCACAAAGACCCGTCAATTCACTGACCGGCGATCATAAGAAAACGGACAGGAGAGAACACACCCATGACTGATATCCAGCAAACCGTATATGTTGTTGAGGACGATGAAGCAGTCCGCGATTCCCTGGAGCTGCTGCTGAAATCCGACGGCAAGCCGGTGAAGACCTATGAGAGTGCAACTGCTTTCCTGAAGGACTATTCCGACAAGATGGCAGGCTGCATTGTGCTGGATATCCGCATGCCCGGCATGGACGGTATGGAACTCCAGAAAAAACTCAATGAAAAACACTCCATCCTGCCCATCATCTTTGTGACCGGTCACGGTGATGTGCCAATGGCCGTTGACGCCATGAAAGAGGGCGCCGTGGACTTCATCCAGAAACCCTACCGTGAGGAGGCGCTGCTGGAGAAAATCGAGGCAGCACTGAAGCAGGATCTGGAGCAGCGGAAGTCCCTGGATGAGAAGCAGGAGATCATCCGACGTGTGAAGAGCCTGACCCCCCGTGAACATGAGATCATGGACCGGATGATTGCCGGTCAGGCCAACAAGGTGATTGCCATTGAGCTGGAGATAAGCCAGCGCACAGTGGAGATCCACCGTTCCCGCGTTATGCATAAGATGGGTACCCATTCCCTGGCACATCTCGTCCGTATGGTCCTGTCCGTAAAGGACCTTATCGACGCAGGGTGATCCCGGCGGCATCATACGGTTACTTTTTTAACCGGCCCCACAACTATGACTGAAGCTGTCAGCGAGAACTCGGAGGTGACGGTTCTGCTCGTGGACGACAATCCGCAGAACCTGAAAGTCCTCTATGAGACCCTGAAAGACAAAGGTTACCGGCTACTCATTGCCAACGAGGGCGAAAAAGCCCTCGACCTTGCCCACCGTCATCAGCCTGAAGTGATCCTCCTGGATATCATGATGCCGGAGATGGATGGCTATGAAGTCTGCGAGCGCCTCAAGGCCGACCCCCAGATGGCAGACTGTGCCGTTGTGTTCCTGTCGGCGCTGGATGATCTGCAGGCGAAGGTGAAAGGCTTCTCCCTCGGAGGCGCCGACTATATCTCAAAGCCCTTCCAGTCCCAGGAAGTGATCGCTCGGGTGAAGACCCACGCCAGTGTGATTCGCCTCGAGAGGGAGCTGCAGGCCCGCAATCGCGAGCTGCAGAGTGATCAGGCCCGGATTCTCAATTCCATCAGCGAAGGCATTTACGGCCTCGACGAGAACGGCATTATCGAATTTGCCAACCCCGCGGCGGCCTCAATCGTTGGCTGCCCGGTGGAAGAACTGATTGGTCGCGATTTTTTCCAGACCCACTTCGCCACTGCCGGTGACAATCCGGACGGCTTGCCGGTAAAGGCCACCTGTCAGCAGGGTGTGGCCGAGAACCAGCGGGATATCCGAATGCTGCGGGCCGATGGCACCAGCTTTCCGGCGGAGTACCGTTCCACTCCCAAGCTGGATTCAGACGAGCTTCACGGAGCCGTTGTCGTGTTTCGCGATATTACCGCCGAGCTGGATAACGAGAAGGCACTGGAAGATGCCAGGCAGCTGGTTCAGGAACAGCGCGATCAGCTGGCCCATACCTCCCGTCTGACCACCATGGGTGAAATGGCCGCCGGCGTTGCCCACGAGGTGAACCAGCCGCTGACCGCCATCACCAACTATGCCCGCGTCGCCAAGCGGATGATGGCGAAGGAAAACGCGGACATGGGCCTGCTTCAGGAGACCCTCGACAAGATTGAGGCCCAGTCCCATCGGGCCAGTGAGATTATTCGCCGGATCCGTCGGTTCATGAAAAAGCCGGCCACGGGCAAGGAAGTGCTGTCGGTACCGGCCTTGCTGGAAGATACCCGGCAGTTTGCTGAAGTGGATATGCGCAACAACAAAGGCGCCATTGAGCTATCGGTACCTGAGGATATGCCGGAGGTTCTCGCAGACCCGGTCCAGGTGCAGCAGGTAGCGCTCAACCTGATCCGCAATGCGCTTGAGGCTACCAGTAGCATTGATTCCAGTGCGCCGGTCGAGGTGAGTGCCAGCGTGCAAGGTGACACCTGTGTGCGAATCCAGGTGCGTGACCATGGCGTCGGTCTGTCGGAAGACGCGGAAGAAAAACTGTTCCTGCCCTTTTTTACCACCAAGGACGAGGGCATGGGCATTGGTTTGTCGACTTGCCGCTCCCTCATTCAGGCCCAGGGTGGCGACATCGGCTTCGAGCGCCCGGAAGATGGCGGTGCCTGCTTCTACTTTACTCTGCCCGTTGCCGGCGCCCAAGGCTCTTCCTGCGCACCGGAAAGCGATCCCTCAAGGGCCTAGAGCCAGTCGATGCGCCCGGTCAGATGGGGTGCATCGCCTTTGGCGTTCAATACCTGGTAATCCCAACCTTTGTCTCCCGTTTGCCAGTTCAATTGGGCCGTGCCGGGTAGAAGCAGCGGTTTCTTGAACTGGCAGTTGACGCTCAGGGCACCGCTTTGCCACCCTTCCTGTTGCTCCAGCAATGCGAGCGCGTGGGCTTTGGTCCACATTCCGTGGGCGATTGCCCGTGGAAAGCCGAATGCCTTGGCACTGAGGGCATGCATATGGATCGGGTTGCTATCGCCGGACACGCGGGCATATTGTCGTCCAATGGATTCGGGCGCCTTCAGGGTCTCTGTGTTCGGATAGCGCTCAAGCTCCGGCGGCACCTTCCTGCCTGAAGACTTGCTCTCAGCATCCGGCTGCCGGAATAGTGTCGTGCTGGCTTCTTCCCAAATCAGTCTGCCCGCCGAGTGCGCTTCCGTAATCAGATCGAATTCCACGCCCCGGTTACTTTTCACTGTATTTCCAAGCCTTACCTGAAGATCCAGATTTTCACCGGTGCCGATGGAGCGGTGCTGGGTAATGGTGTTTCGCAGATGTACCAGACCAAGCAGTGGCAGGGGGAAGCGTTTATCGGTCAGCAGTTTCAGGTGCAGCGGAAAAGCCAGCACGTGGGGCCAGGTAAGGGGCAGGTGACTGTGCGTCGCGAAGCCGCATACCTGCTGATAGCGTTTCTGGTTCTTGCCCCCCGTGCTGACCCCAAGCAGGCGCGCGCAAAGATCCGGGATGCGTATGTCTCCATCGGTTTGCTTGTGCTTTGGCAGCAGTGTTCTGCCATACATCGGTAACAAGGCGGGCGCGGCGTTGTGGTACACGAGGATCTCTGACATTGGTGTTCTCCTTGACAGCCCGGACCATCAATCCCGGCATTACCTTGATAGAAAGCTTTGAAGCAAAGGGTATGCTTTTTTTTACATTTTGGTACAACTCGGCGACTGTGGCCTGATATGCTCTAATATAAGACGATTGTCTAACAGGGTGCGATTCATAGGCCCTTTGAGTCTGACAAACCTCTGGAGTCTGGCAAACCCCGCCAGACCAGGCATTGACCTGGCATGCCAAAGTGGCTGTCGGGAAGGTCACAGCACTAAACCAATAAAAAGCGGAATCTTATGCAGGAACTTCGTGATGCGGGAGTGATGTTGCGCCTGATTTATGAGGCGATGAAAAAGAAGGGAATCGATACCAATGCCATCTTCAGCCGTCTGGGTGTAGATGAGAATTACGTTTATACCGAGCAGCTCCGAACGCCCCACAGCGCCCAGATGTATTTCTGGCAGGCTGTTGAGGATGTTTCCGGTGATCCAGATGTGGGTTTGCACCTGGGGCAAGCACTGCCAGCGTACAAGGGCCAGGTACTCGAATATCTTTTTCTGAGCAGCCCCACCTTCGGCGAAGGTCTGCGGCGGGCCCAGAACTATCAGCGCCTGCTCAGTGACGCAGCGAATACCGATTTCTTCATTGAAGGTGATAATGCCTGCATGGTGCTGGATGCGGCGTCTGATGACGTTCGCCGCCTGCGGCATTTCAATGAATGTTTCGTGCTGGGATTGATTACCTTTTTCCGCTCGATTACCGATGGCAGTTTCTACCCTTCACGCATCGAATTCGAGCACGAGCGGGCCGAGGGTCAGGATCATGTGCGCGAGGTGCTTGGTTGCGAAGTCACCTTTGGTGCGCCAGAGAACCGGCTTTATTTTCCGGCAAAACTGCTCTCCCATGCCTCACCCCATGCCGAGCCTGAGCTGCTGGATCTGCATGAGCGTTTTGCCAGCGAGCAGGTCGCCCGGCTTGAGAAAAAGGACATCGTTGGCCAGGTTGAGCGGATTGTGGCCGAACTCCTGGACAGTGGGGAAGTGACACTGGATGCCGTCGCTGAGCGCCTTGGCATCAAGCCGAGAACCTTGCGCACGCGCCTGACGGAGGCCGAGACCAGTTTCAATCAGGTGCTCGCGGATTTTCGCTATCGTCTGGCCCGTCAGCTTCTGGCCACGACCGATGAATCCATTGATGAAATTGTCTATCTCACAGGTTTTTCTGAGCCCAGCACCTTCTATCGTGCATTTAAGCGCTGGTCCGGTATGACGCCGATTGAATACCGCAAAACCGCACAGGGCAAGGACGCCATGGTCGATGCCATGTGACAGAAAGCTTTTTCTGAAAAATTTTAAGAAAAAGCGTTGACATAAGAGGGCGCCTCTTTATAATGCGCCCTCGTTGTCACAGAGCAATCACACCCTTGATTGCCAAGCCTTTTCCAGGCGAGTAGTGATGACCCGCACGGAGCGGTAGTTCAGTTGGTTAGAATACCGGCCTGTCACGCCGGGGGTCGCGGGTTCGAGTCCCGTCCGCTCCGCCATTTTTATCTTTCCTTTGCATTTCTTCGCGCCTCTGGCGTTTCCCCTGAAAGCTTTCGTTTCCCGAAAACACGTCTGTGTCATCTTTCTGTCATTCAGCCAATCTAGCCTGTCCCTGAAACCTCAAGAACAGGATGGCAGCTATGCTGGATTACGAAGAAGAGCTTATTGAAAGTCAGTTTGAGGAATACGAAGACGACGACAGCTGGGATGATGCTATGGAGCTCTGAGCTCAGGCATGCCGGGTTCGCTTTCGGTGCTCTCCCGGGCTCAGGCTGAACCACCGCCGATAGGCCTTGTGAAAGGCGGCAGGGTTGGCAAAACCGAGAAGCCAGGCAATTTCCGCCAGTGATGTCTCTGTCTCGCGAATATAATCCCTCGCCAACTGTTTCCGGGTTTCATCCATCAGTTCCCTGAACCCTGTTCCTTCAGAGGCCAGTTGTCGCTGTAGCGTCCATGGCGCAACTCCAAGTTTCATGGCAATGGTTTCCAGGCTGGGGGTCTCGCCCCGGAACAACGGCGTGAGGAGGTTTTTAACCCGGTCTCCCGTTGTCCATCCCCGTCGAATCTGCTGAAGTTCCCGCTCGCACAGCTCCGTGAGCTTTTCATGCATGGCCGGTTGGGCCTGTTGGCTCGGGCTATCCCAAATATCCTGTCGTACCTTGATGCTGTTCTCCGCGCCTCCGAATTGCACCGGGCAGCGGAACCAGCTTTCGAACAAATCATCCTGACCGATGGACCGGTATTCGATGGTGACTCTTTCCAAAACGTCATAGCGGCCGGTCACAGTTCGCAGGAACTGGGTCCAGGCCGCGAGAACGGAATCCACCACGAAATAGTTAAAGCCGTTGTAAGGGCGAATCGAATAGAACTGCGCCTGCCGTAAGTCTGGTCGAACCGTTGGTACGCCGCGACTGTTGCGACTGGTCAGCAGGGCGTAGCGAATCAACGTGCTGATTGCCGCCCCGGCAGTGTTGGCGGTTTCTCCGGCAAGCCCGGCAATACCGGCGTCAACAGGGCGGGATAACGCCCCCATCCTCAACCCAAGGGCGCGGTTGCCAGTCTCGGTGATTGCCGCGTGCCCCAGACGCATGAAGCGGGGAATACTGATTCGAGCTTCCGGCGATGTCAGTGTCTGTTGGTCAAGCTGGAAACGGGATGCCAGTTCTGCCCCGTTTGCGCCTTCTTCCTCGGCTGCCCTTAGCAGCGCCGATACGTAGAGGACACTGATGTCTCCAAGAGAATTACGGCTTTTGGGGGAGGGGGCTTGCTGGGCACTCATTGAAGTCTTTGTCGGACATGTTATCTAAAGATAATAAAATGTTATCCGGAGATATTGTCGATAGCAAGGAGCGCGAGTAGTTTAAGGTCCAACAATGAAAGGGCCCTCGCCGCTGCGCGAGCCCCGCCAAAGATCACGATGAGGAGACCGAACATGACCGCGAGCACGACTCCAGGCGTTGCCAAATACCCGAACCTGCTTGAGCCGCTGGATCTTGGCTTTACCAGACTGCGTAATCGTACCCTGATGGGCTCCATGCATACCGGGCTGGAGGAAGCCAAAAATGGCTTTGAGCGCCTGGCCGCATTCTACGCAGAGCGTGCCCGTGGCGGCGCTGGCCTCATTGTTACCGGCGGCATCGCTCCGAACGTGGAAGGCGGGGTGTTCCAGCACGCTGCCAAGATGACCACCGACGAGGAATCGGACAAGCACCGGATTATCACCGACGCTGTGCATGAAGCCGATGGCAAAATCTGCATGCAGATCCTTCACGCCGGCCGGTACGCCTATTCTCCGGAACTGGTGGCGCCGTCTGCGATCCAGGCACCAATCAATCCGTTCAAGCCAAAGGAGCTGGACGAGGCGGGCATCGAAAAGCAGATTCAGGATTACGCGGATTGTGCCGCCCTGGCACAGCGCGCCGGCTATGACGGTGTCGAGGTCATGGGCTCGGAAGGATATTTTATCAACCAGTTCATTGTTTCCCACACCAACCAGCGTACCGATCGCTGGGGGGGAAGTTATGAAAACCGTATCCGGCTGCCCATCGAAATCGTGCGCCGTGTGCGTGAGCGAGTGGGAGAGAACTTTATCCTCATCTACCGCCTGTCCATGCTCGATTTGATTGAAGACGGCAGTACCTGGGAAGAGGTGGTTCACCTGGCCAAGGAAATCGAGAAGGCGGGTGCAACCATCATCAACACCGGCATCGGCTGGCATGAGGCCCGGGTGCCCACCATCGCCACTTCGGTTCCCCGCGGCGCCTTTACCAAGGTAACGGCCCGTCTGAAAGGCGAGGTAAGCATTCCGCTGGTCACCACCAACCGGATCAACATGCCGGACGTGGCCGAGAAAATCCTGGCAGATGGCGATGCCGACATGGTGTCCATGGCCCGGCCCTTCCTGGCGGATGCCGATCTGGTTTTGAAGGCGGCAGAAGATCGTGCCGAAGAGATCAATACCTGCATCGGTTGCAACCAGGCCTGCCTTGATCACACGTTCAGCGGCAAGCTGACGTCCTGTCTGGTAAATCCCCGCGCCTGTCACGAGACCGAGCTGACCTATGTGAAGACCGCCGCTCCCAAATCCATCGCAGTGGTTGGCGCCGGGCCAGCCGGCCTGGCGTTTGCCACGGTCGCCGCGGAGCGTGGCCACAAGGTGACCCTGTTCGATGCCGGCAATGAAATTGGTGGCCAGTTCAATGTGGCCAAGCTGATTCCCGGCAAGGAAGAGTTTTACGAAACCCTCCGGTATTTCCGTGTGATGCTCGATAAGCACCAGGTGGATGTTCGCTTGAACACCCGGGTCAGCGCCGAGGATCTCAAGGCCGGCGGCTTTGATGAGGTGATCCTGGCGACCGGCGTCAAGCCGCGGACTCCGGACATCGAAGGAATCGATCATCCGAAAGTGATCGGTTATCTCGATGCCCTGCTGGAGCGCAAGCCGGTTGGCCAGAAAGTGGCCGTGATCGGCGCTGGCGGTATCGGTTTCGATGTCTCCGAGTTTATCGTCCACAAGGGCACGTCGGCCGCCATCGACACCGATCACTTTATGCGAGAGTGGGGTGTGGATCTGAGCGTTGAGCACCGGGGAGGCATCCAGGGCGTTGAACCGCAGGTGCCGGAGCCTGCACGTGAAGTTTATCTGCTTCAGCGTAAAGCTTCGAAAGTGGGTAAGAATCTGGGCAAGACCACCGGCTGGATTCACCGGACTTCCCTGAAAAACCGCCAGGTTCAGATGGTGCCCGGTGTTACCTATCGCAAAATTGATGATGAGGGGCTGCATGTGACGGTCACCCCGAAAGGCGCGGAGCAGGGCGAAGACCGGGTACTGCCAGTGGATACCATTATTGTCTGCGCGGGCCAGGAGCCACTGCGTGAACTCCAGAGCGACCTCGAAGCTGCCGGCCTGCCGGTGCACCTGATTGGTGGTTCGGATGTGGCCGCTGAACTGGATGCCAAGCGGGCAATCGACCAGGGTAGTCGCCTCGCGGCAGAGCTCTAGGCGCAAACACGATCACAAATCGTTGCACTTTTCTCCTGTGCAGAAACGATTGTCTGGCTAGACTAATAGCTTTGAGTCTGACTGCTTGTCTCTTCTATTCTGGTTCTGGAGGGCCAGAGTAGAAGGGGCCGGCATCACGATCAGATGGAACATCTTTCGGGATTCTGTCGTGTGGTGTCGAATCGTAGCTTTGTGGAGAACGTGCAATGGTGTCTGCCGACCAGGCAACCGATGGTTATTCGGCGGTATTTTTTGTGGAGGGGAGTCAGGTGGCCCGCGAGATGCGGGCCAGTGAATTCGGGGCCTTCCTGGATGGCTATGTTGGGCTGTCTGATCTCGCCGAAACCGATGTGCGGGCTGTTTTGGTTGAGCTGAGTGCCGATCTTCGGGTTCAGGCACTGGTTTTCTTTCGCATCTGGTTTGATGAGGAGGGCCGGGCCGACAGCCACTGGAATGTGCCGATCGAGGAATTGGCCAGAATCGGTGCCAAAGGGCCGGATATGGGTGGTGGCGCGATCCGTCTGGTTTGCCGGAGCCAATGCCCCGACCCCAAGTTCAAGGAGGATCTCTGGGACCCGGACATGACGCCCGGGAACAATCATTTTCAGGCGATTCGCAAAGCGGTTGAAGCCAACAGTCTCAAATTCCGGAAAATGGAACCGGCTCCGGAAGAGAATATTCCGGTTCTCAGCGAGCAGGCCGAAGACTCCGCTGAGCGAGAAGAGGCGGCGGCAGCGGCGGATCGTTCCCGTTTGGCGCAGTTGATCCGCGAGCAGCGTCTGCGGATCAAGACCCTGCAGAGCGTTCATCGCGATGCCCTGTCAGATATACAGCGGGAACATCGACTGGAAATTCAGGGTTTGCGTAGTGACATTGCCGATCTCGAGCAGAAACACGAGCGCCAGCGCCTGAGTAACGAGCAGCTCAAAAAGCGTCTGTCGGAACGGAACGAGCAGTATCTGGCCATGCAGGAGCAAATGGCCGCTGCTGGTGAGGAAAAGCAGCGCGAGGATTCAAACGCTGGTGCTGAGCTCCTGTTGCTCCGGGAACAGCTGGAACGGCGCCAGCGCGAGCTGGAGTTGCGGGACGAGAAAATCGTTGCCCTTGAAGAGGAAAACCACGAGCTCCGTAATCGCGAACCGCCGGAAGATTCCATACTCGATCACCTAAAGCGCCAATCCGTTTTTCTGGTGGCCTATCAACCTGGCGTTGGTCATGTGACGCTGCCCTTCAAAGACATTGAAACCTACTTCGATAACCCCACCGCCTATGCCGCAGAACGCTGCGGTATGAATGAGCCCGCTTATCGGGAATGGCTGGAACACTACGAAAATCCCGTCTGCATGCATGAAGACAAGGATGGTAAACGTTGTGGTGAGCCCATTCTGCGGGTCAGTCAACCGGCGGAATTCCGCCCGGGCACCGATGACCGGTGTGAGAAACACCAGGCCTGAGGCCGGAACTTTTTCAGAATCGGGGTGACTTTCGTTAAACTGTCCCCAGATTGTCACCGGGGTAACGGTTTCGTTTGTCCCCGCCGCATCCCGACACCACAGGAAACTTCATGGATCAGTTCAGAAACATTGGTGTGATTGGCCGTATGGGCAGCGTCAAAGTGGTTGAGTCACTGCGCCAGCTCAAACAGTACCTGATCACCAACAACTACCACGTCATTCTTGAGGAAGACACCGCCAGCATGCTGCCCGGCCATGGCCTGCAGGTAGCCAGCAAAAAGCTGCTGGGGGAGATCTGTGACCTGGTCATCGTAGTCGGTGGTGATGGCAGTCTGCTGGGCGCGGCCCGCGAGCTTGCCAAATCCAAGATTCCCCTGCTCGGGGTAAACCGTGGCAGGCTGGGCTTTCTTACCGACATTTCCCCTTCGGACCTTGAGGAGCGTCTCGGAAAGGTTCTGGAGGGCGAGTATATGGAGGAGACCCGGTTTCTGCTGGATGGCAACGTGGAGCGCAACGGTCAGCCCCTGGGGTTTGGTACGGCCCTGAACGATGTTGTACTGCATCCCGGTAAATCCACCCGGATGATCGGTTTCGATCTGTTCATTGATGGCCATTTTGTCTATAGCCAGCGCTCCGACGGCCTGATTGTCTCCACGCCGACCGGGTCTACGGCTTACTCGCTTTCTGCTGGCGGCCCGATCATGCACCCCAAGCTGGATGCCATTGTTCTGGTACCTATGTTTCCCCACACTCTCAGTAGCCGGCCGATCGTTGTCGATGGCAAGAGTGAGATCAAACTGGTGATCGGGGAGACCAATGAAACCTATCCGCAAATCAGTTTTGACGGCCAGATGAACATTGCCTGTGCGCCAGGCGATATCATTCGCATCACCAAGAAGCCGTTCAAGATCCGGTTGATCCACCCCACCGACCACAATTTCTACGCCACCTGCCGTGACAAGCTTGGCTGGGCTAGTGAAATATCAGCGAGTTGATCATGGCTGCAACAAAACCGACCGCAAACCGCGGTTACGACATCATTGGTGATATTCACGGCTGCGCCAATACCCTGGCCAGGTTGTTGGATCAGATGGGGTATCGCAAGATCAACGGTGTGTACCAGCACCCGCGTCGTCAGGCGATCTTCATCGGCGATATCATTGATCGTGGCCCGCGGATCCGCGAGGCGCTGCACCTGGTGCGGGATATGGTGGAGCATGGATCCGCCCGCATTGTCATGGGTAATCACGAGTACAATGCCCTGGGGTACTGTACCCGTGCACGTCCCGGCAGCGGAAAAACGTTTCTGCGGGAGCACAATGCGCGTCATGACCGTCTGATCCGGGAGACGCTGGAACAGTTCGAGGCGCACCCGTATGAGTGGAATGAGTTTCTTGAGTGGTTCTACACCATACCTTTGTTTATCGATGATGAGGATTTCCGGGTTGTTCACGCCTGTTGGGACGGCGACCTGATCGAAAAGTTCAAGCAGTCCCAGGGCGGCGCCTGTATCGACGAGGATTTTCTGCACGCTTCTGCAGCCATCGAGTCTTTTGCCGGCCAGGTCATGGATACGTTGCTTCGGGGGACCGACCTCAGGCTCCCGGAGGGAATGGCTATCACCGGTCGGGATGGCTATGTGCGTGAGTTCTTTCGAACCAAGTTCTGGGCAGATGATCCCCATACCTACGCCGATGTGGTGTTCCAGCCAGACCCGCTGCCACCGGAAGTGGCACGCAGGGTATTGACCGATGAAGAGCGCAAACAGCTGATCAGCTATCCCCTTGATGCGCCGCCAGTGTTCGTTGGCCATTACTGGATGGAGGGAGAGCCGGCGCCGCTCAAATCGAATGTCGCCTGCATTGACTACAGTGCCGTAAAGTATGGGCGACTGGTGGCCTACCGAATGGATGGTGAGCGGGCACTTTCCCGGGACAAATTTGTCTGGGTAGATGTGGAAAGGCCGGAGCAACCCGACTATCCCACCAGCGAAGACAGTGTTGCGCGCTGAACCGCGCATCGCGGCTGAATCATTTCCGGAGGCGAGGTAAGCGGTGTACCGAGTCAAGCAATTGGATACCACAGTGAATCTGGCCGGCTTCAGCCGTTGGCTGAACGGTCAGGGTGTGACCCACCGCATTACCGAAGAAGGGGGATTTCAGGTGCTTTGGCTGGAGGACCCCGCCCACGCTGAGCCCGTGCTTTCCGCCCTGGACCGCTTCATGGCAGAGCCCGAAATCAGGCAAGCTGTGGATCGCCAGAATCGGTCGCCGGTGTTTGTTGGCGGACGCTGGCAGCCGTCACCCCGGCACGCGCCGCTGGTGCTCGGGATCATTGTCTTTGCCGTAGCCATGGTCTGGCTCACGGCCATGGGCCAGAATGAACTGGCGGCCAGCCTGATGGTGATTGATCCACGGGATTATGACTGGAGCACCATGACCGGTCGCGTTGACGCCTTAACCGCCACCCTGGCCAGTGGCCAGATCTGGCGGCTGCTGACACCGGATTTTCTGCACTTCAGCTGGACCCACATCATTTTCAATTCCGTCATGCTCTGGTTTCTGGGCAGCCAGATCGAATGGTTCGATGGTCGTGCCCGTCTGATCACCCTGTTCGTGGTCACGAGTCTGATCTCCAACGGCTTGCAGTATTTTGTTTCAGGGCCTCTTTTCGGTGGGCTATCCGGGGTGGTTTATGGGATTCTGGGCTACTGCTGGCTCAGTCAGCGATCTGCACCACGGTTCCAGTTTCCGCCGGCACTGGTTACCTTTGCGGTGGCCTGGATGGTGATCGGGTTTACGCCGCTCCCCGAAATGATCGGGCTCGGCCGAATGGCCAATGAAGCCCATTTGGGAGGATTCGTTGCCGGACTGGCACTGGCGGTGGTTTTGCCCGTAAGACGTAGTCGGGGTGCATAAAAAAGCCCCGCCAGAGGCGGGGCGTTAAAAGAGCTTTTAGCTCCTGATGAGAGAGACCAAATGATACGACCGTCGTCATTTGGTGAGGCAATGATAATCATTATCGTTTGATGCTGTCAAACGGTTCCGGAACATTTTTAATGAACGTTTTTTCAGGAGAGCGGGATGACCTACGAAGAACTGATCGAGCGACTGGATCCCAATGTCTACCGGAGTCTCCGGCAGTCCATTGAGCTCGGCAAGTGGCCTGATGGCCGCAAGCTGACGCCTGAGCAGCGTGAAATCAGCCTGGAAGCGGTGATCTACTACGAAAACAAGCACAACATTCCGGAAGAGGAGCGTACCGGCTACCTCGACCGGGGCAGCAAGGCCGGCACCGCCTGCGACCCGTCGGTCAAACGTGCGCAGGGTAACGACGACGTTGACCCGGACCAGTTTGTTGAGGTCAAGTCTTGAGCGAGCTGATTGATGTAACCGGCAGGCTTCGCAAAATGCCGGCGGAGGCGGGCGACCCGGTGGCTTATTCCATCGCCGTCGGCGATACCCGCATTCCCCTGAACGATCTGATTGGCAGGCCGCTGCGGCTGGATTTCGATGGCGTGATTCGATGCATCCACTGCGACCGGAAAACCAACAAAAGCTTCAATCAGGGTTTCTGTTATCCCTGTTTTCGTAAGCTGGCGGCCTGCGACAGTTGCATCATGAGTCCGGAGAAGTGCCACTATCACCTTGGTACCTGTCGGGAGCCGGAATGGGGAGAAACCCATTGCATGGTGGAACACGTGGTGTATCTGGCCAACTCATCCGGTTTGAAGGTGGGTATTACCCGTGGATCCCAGGTGCCGACACGCTGGATCGATCAGGGGGCAGTAGACGCCATTCCGATGGTCCGTGTTGCAACCCGGTATATTGCCGGTCTGGTCGAAGTTGCCTGCAAGGCTCACGTCGCTGACCGGACCAACTGGCGGGCGATGCTCAAGGGCGATGTTCCTGAACTCGATCTGGCACAGGAGCGTCAGCGGATGCTCGGGCTGATTGCGGCAGATCTTGAGACGCTCAGGGAGACCCACGGCCAGGACTCGATCCGGCAAGTGGATGAGCAGGGGCTTGGCCTGAGCTATCCGGTCCAGGTCTGGCCAGCAAAGATCAAAACCCATAACCTCGACAAAACGCCGGAAGTGGAGGGCGTCCTTGAGGGTATTAAGGGGCAGTACCTTATTCTCGATACCGGTGTCATCAATATTCGCAAGTTCACCGGTTATGAAGTCCGTTTCCGGGTCATGGAAGGCTGACATCGCCTTGCCCGGCCGATCTTTTCACGCCAGCGGGCCCTGAATTCCAGCGCCCGCTGGCCGCGAACTCTGGAGAAACCCAATGCGTACCAGCCAGCCACAGACCATTTATTTGAGCGATTACAAGGTGCCTGCGTATCTGGTCGATACCGTAGACCTGCGGTTCGAGCTTTTCGAGGATGGCGCACGGGTGCATAGCACCCTCGAACTTCGTCGGAACCCGGAATCGGAAGAGACGGGTGCGCCTCTGGAGCTCGATGGTGACAGCCTTACCCTCGAATCCGTCGCTCTGAACGGCGCTGAGCTGGCTGCCGGGGATTATGAGGAC
>JAWWAT010000028.1:0-16870 GCA_033721635.1 Marinobacter sp.
ATGGCCGGCGTGTAGGCAAAGGCCTTCAGTTTGCCGGTGGCCACGGCTTCTTCCACCAGGTCGCCGGCAACACTCTGGGAGCGCGGTACTACCAGCCCTGCATCCGGGTCCCACATCGCCCCCTGGATCTGACGTTCATCCAGTAATGGAAACAACTCCTTTGCCTGTTTGGGCGAAATAATGCTGACATTTGTGCCGAAGGCTTTTCCGGAACCCACCTTGCGTCGAAGCTCGTCCATTCGCTCGTCGTCATCAACACGGGCCACTTCCATGCCCCCGCATTTCACGTAGTTGCCACGCTTTTCATAAAACGCCTGGCTGTATTTGGTGGTGTATATATTCAACTTGTCGTGGGAGGTAGTGAAGCAGAAATCCGATGCGTGGGAGGTTGAGCCGATATCCGAGGGAATGGCGGATTTTTCCAGACCCACGATGTCATCCCAGCCATGCTCGATCAGGTGGTGCGCTACCGACGAGCCAACGATACCGCCCTGGCCAATAATTACGACTTTCGCCCGTTTCGGTAGTTGTGCCATTTTGGATCTCCTCTACCTGCATTGAACACGGCCCCGTTGCCGGCCTCGGGGTGGGGTCTTTACTCAATGTGGCTCTAATTGCTCTGGGTGGGTAAATCCAATACGACACCGAGCCGTCTAAAAGCGGCAGAGACACAGCCGGTTGAGCCCCGGAAATTCTGTTTTTTGAGCGAGGAAAATGCCAAATTTGTATCAGGGGTACCTCTTCTGATTCGTTTATTTACTGGTGGTTAGGGCGAGAATTTGTTTAGATTCCGCATGTACAGGGAATAAAGTGCGCTGTGAGCATTATTTTTATGCCGACCCCTTCGGTTGAATCAAATACTGTATCTTCTCGCGACATGCTGATGCTGCGGCTCTCTATCGTGGTTGGCGGCATTCTGATCACTCTGTTCATGATTGGTGACCTTCAACTGATACCGCCCGAGCTGGCGGGTTCTTACATCACCAACAGGGCTGTCATCCAGCTTCCGATTCTTGCTGCTCTGCTCGCTTTCACCTTCGCGCCGAAATTTCTCCGCTTTGCACAAACGGCCTTTCTGGCGACGGTTCTGAGCATTACTTACGCCAATTACTACCTGATTCATGTGGCCTGGGAGCAGGCAGCATTCAGTTTTCCGTATGAGGGGACGTTGCTCTATGCGTTCTTCGGTTTTTTCGTTTTCGGAATGAAATTCTATTACGCGCTAGCCGCGATGCTGATCAGCTCCCTCGGCTTTGTCGGTTTGATGCTGCTGGATTCGGTTTACGGCGAGCGAACCTGGATGAATGCCGGGTTCGTAGCTGGCTCATTGTTTGTTGGTGTGATTGGACGCCACCGGATTGACCGACTGCTGGGCCAGCTGGAGGATGCCAATGAGCAGTTGGTTGGCCTGAGTACCGTGGATGGACTCACTGAATTATTCAATCGGCGCGCTCTGATGAGTGAGTCGGGGCGCCTCTTTGCCCTGCAGCGGCGCTCCAATCAGCGCCTGGCCGTGTTCATGATGGATCTGGACCATTTCAAGCAGTTCAACGATCGCTATGGCCACCAGGAGGGGGATCGAGCCATCCGTCTCCAGGCCGACATCATGAGGCAGGTATTCAAACGACAGACGGATATTCTCGGACGGTACGGCGGCGAGGAATTCATGGCTGTGATCGAAGGGGAGCATGCTGACCGTTTTGAACGGCTTGCTGGCGATATTCTCGAACAGTGGCAGCAGCGTGCGGTGCCAAACGAGGACAGCCCCAATAGCAAAGTACTCAGCTGTTCCATCGGAATCTGTCAGGGCCTGGCCAGCGAATTCGATTCAATCGACGACATGATCCGAAGGGCCGACGAAGCGTTGTATTGCGCTAAAAAGCAGGGCCGCGCCAGATACGAAATGGCCTAATCGTCGGGCATGTGTTGGAACAGACTGCCCAGCCCCGACTGGGGAGTAAACTTGCCACACAGTCGCAAAGCCTCCCAGAAACTGACCTGATTAGCGGTCAGTATCGGCTGCCCGATTGCCTGCTCCAGATCGGTGAGCCAGGCTGAGGAGTGGAGAGCTGTGTCTGGCATCAGCAGGGCGTCGGCCTCTTCCCTAACGTTAGCCAGAGCGAATTCGATAACTTCGTGTTTCTCAAGCAGACCGACTTCCGCGGCTGTGATGATGCCGCGGCTGGCCAGGTGCACGACCTCGATATCGAAATGATTCAGGAATGCTCGGAATCGCTGCGCGACCTCCTCCGGGTAGGTGGCAGCAATGGCCACCCGTTTGGCCCCAATCGCTTTCACCGCTCTGGCGAATGCCATGGCCGTTGTCGACGCTGGCACACCGAGCAGCTTCTCAAGCGTGTCGATCTGCTGGCGAATGCCGTCGAGGCCGAGTACAAAACTGGCGCTGGTGGAAGTCCACATCACCGATTCAATCCCGGATCCGACCAGCGCCTGGGCACCTTTTGAAAGCCGGTTGATGCTGCCCATCTCACTGAGGGCTTTAACGGTGTGGGCGTCTTCCAGGAATTCGGTGTGGATGAGTGTTACCTGAGCCGGAGGCTCTATCATGGAGCCCATCAGGGGATAATCGTCTTCGGCCGCATGGCCCGGGTAGAGAAATCCGAGCCTGGCTGGAGGTAGTGCGTGGTTCATTGATCGCTCCCTCTCTGGCAGTGATTGACGTGCCTCCACAATAGACGAAAACTGGGGCTACCGCAGTCTTTGGAGGTTAGCGATGGATTCCCATTGGTTCCTGATCTTTGCTGATGCGCTCCTGATCCTGCACACGATGCTGGTGGCCTTCGTGATCCTTGGGCTGGCGGCGACGTTCGCTGGCTATTTCCTTGAGTGGCGGTGGGTCCGCAATTTCTGGTTCCGTCTCAGCCACCTGATCGTGATTGCGATTGTGGTTCTGCAATCTTGGCTGGGTGTGCTGTGCCCGCTTACGACCTGGGAAATGACTCTCCGGGCAAAGGCCGGGGAGGCGGGCTACGAGGGATCGTTCATTCAGTATTGGCTGCAGTCCATCCTGTATTACAGTGCGCCGGAGTGGGTGTTTATCGTGGCTTACACGGTTTTTGGGTCGCTGGTCCTGGCCAGCTGGTTTCTGGTCAGGCCCCAGCGGTGAAAAAAGCGGTCAGGCTTATTTCTTGAAAAACAGAAGGAAAGCGCCCGCTGCCGTCGAGGCTGCCCCGCCAATCAGGTACCACATGGTCTGGTCTGTAAAACGCCCGGTGACGGTTTCGGTAAGCTGGTTTCCCAGAGACTGTGTTGATTGGTAGCCGAAGTAGAGCAGCCCAATGCCAACCACCAATAAAACGATACCGACCAACTTTGAACTTCCCATTGAACTCTCCTGTTGATTGGCGCTGAAATACGGCTTGCCGTGAATTCAGGGAAGCTTGCCATCCTCCCTTGGCTTTTCCAACAGTTCTTTCCTTTCACGCTGATATTTCTCAAACGGCTTATTCGCGCGATCAAGGCATTCAAAGTAGGTCGATGGAGGCTCATTGGCACAGTCGTTCCGTTGATTTATTTGAACGTTCTCATAGACGGCTCTGTGGCTGCAGCCGGCGGTCAACACCAAAAGGGCGGTTAGAGAAAGTGTTGTCTTCATTGGTCGAGACTGCTCTTCTGAATATGAGCCCAAGCCTATTCTGGTTTTCTGGCAATCAGGAAGTAAACGTCTTTTGAGGTTTCAGGCACCCAGCGGTAATCAATCTGGAATCCGGCATGCTCCAGATGCCGCTCCAGTTGAGCACGGGACAAGAAATTTACATAGGGCGCGAGTCGCAGCAATCGGGCCAGGGCAGCGACTGGTTTCAAATAGGGGCAAGTATCTTGAAGGCAGGCGGTGTTGCTGATGAACACTCCGCCAGGTTTCAGCATGCTTGAAACCTGTTGTATCGCACGTTCGGGGTCTCGGAGCAGGTGCAGAATGTTCAACCCGAGGATCGCGTCGAACGCCTGCTGCCGATGTTGCATGTCGTCAAGTGTGGCAACCACAAAGCGGAGGTTGTCAGCGGATTTTTCTGTCTTCTGCTTCCGGGCAATGTCTATCATCCTGGGAGAGGCATCTGTTGCCAGGTAACTGCGCACCCTGGGAGCATGAACGAGTGCCGTCGATCCGGTGCCGCAGCCGAACTCCAGAGCATCCATTTGCGGATGAAGATACTTCTGGGTAACAGCGATTTTTCGCAAGTAGGCGTTCTGGTCTGCGATTGGGCGTTGGGCGTAGCGTGTGGCGCTGCGGTTCCAGAAACTGATGGAGGAGTTCATGGTTTCGGCTCTCAGGGGTAGTTGATTCAATACCTGGAACCGATTTTATATCTTCACTTTTGTTGGTAATATCGACATAAAATTATTTCAGGTATGCATTTCTGAATGGATTGGCGAGCCGTTAAATTCGACTGGAACCGAGCACGCGCATTTCTGGTGACGGCCGAGGAAGGATCCCTATCTGCTGCAGCAAAGGCACTGGGGGTTTCGCAGCCCACCCTCGGAAGACAGGTCGCGGCGTTGGAAGAGGAGCTTTCTACGGCGCTGTTTGAGCGGGGAGGTCGTGGGCTGGAATTGACTCGGAATGGCCTCGAACTGCTTGCCTATGTTAGAGCGATGGGAGAGGCCGCAAGCAGCCTCTCACTTGCGGCAACGGGTCAGGCGAAGTCCATTGAGGGCGAGATTGCGATTTCGGCATCTGAAATCACCGCCGCTTACATTCTGCCGCCAATTCTTCAAAGACTTCGGTACCAGTATCCCGGAATACGTATCAACCTTGTTGCCTCCAATGAGGCCAGCGATCTTCGCCGCCGTGTTGCGGACATTGCAATCCGGAACTTTCGACCCACGGAACCCGATCTGATTGCCCGCAAGGTGGGGGAATTCTCGGCGACCCTCTACGCCAGACCCGAAATCCTGGCCGATCTGCCATCGCCGTTGACCGAGGATCTTTGTAAAGCCCCGTTCATCGGCTTTCTTTCAAACAATGAGATATACGTGGGAGCCCTGGGGCAGCGTGGCCTCAAGTTGCGGGAAGAGCAATTCGTTGCCAGGACGGACAGTCATCTGGTTCATTGGCAAATGGCTCGGGCTGGTATCGGTATTGGCATGATGCCCGTTGAGTTGGGTGATGCAGAGCCTGAAGTAGAGAGAGTCTTAGAGGATAAGGTTTTCGAAGGCGATGTCTGGCTCGTCTCCCACCGGGAACTCAGGATGAACCTGCGGGTTCGGACGGTCTTCGATTTTCTCGCTGCGGAACTTTCAGATTATTTCAGGAAGTCTCAAAGCTAATCTGACGGGGTTTGGTTCGCGAGCCTGTTCCTCAGCTCGGTAACGCACTCTCTGATCTCGCGCTCGTTGGCACTGGCAAACCCCATAACCAGGCCGGTTCTGGCGGAATCTCCCAGAAAGTGCGCGCTCAGAGGTGTACTGCCAAACCCTTTGGTTTTCAGCCACTGGCTGAGGGCCAAGTCGTCGAAATCTCCTTCAAGTACCAGGTGCATCCCCGCGCTTTCCGCCACCGGTTGAGCAAGTCCGCCGAGCTTTTTCGTAACCTCGCTCTGGAAGAGTTGCCACTTGTTCCGGTACAGCTGACGCATGCGCCGCAGATGGCGTGTGAACTGACCACTCTCAATGAATTCGGCGATGGTTGCCTGAGTCAGAAGCGGCGTTTCACCGCCGCTGATCTGTTTCGCCCAGAGCAACGGCTCGACAACTGCCTCCGGGACGACCAGATAGCCGATGCGCAATGCGGGCAGCAGCGTTTTGCTGAAGCTGCCCATGTAGAGCACTGGTGAATTCTCGTACAGGCCTTGAATCGCAGCGAAGGGCTTGTTGTAGAAGTGGAACTCGCTGTCGTAGTCGTCCTCAATGATCCAGCAATCATTTTTCTGGGCCCAGTGAATTAGCGCCACTCGCTGGGACAGGTCGAGGATGCCGCCCATGGGGTATTGGTGTGTGGGCGTGCAGAAAAGCAGCCTGGCTTCGGCGGGCTCAAGGCCGGGCAACGCTTCCACATCCAGGACCTGATTTTTGAGGGGTATTGGAATCAATGGGTTGCCAAAACGGCCAAGTGCGTTCCGGGCGCCACGGTACCCGGGGTTTTCACACAGGATGCTGTCACCCTGTTGCAGAAAAACATCGCCGAGCAGCGAGAGTGCCTGCTGGGCGCCGTTGGTTATGATCACCTGATGCTCTTGGCAACGAACACCGCGAGAGGTTCGCAGGTAAGCGGCGATGGCGCGTCTCAGGGGTTGATAGCCCTGGATGCTGTCATATCCCCTGAGTGACCGGCGGCTTTCCTGATGATGCATGATGCGATTCCAGGCCCGAATCGGAAACGCGTCCAGGTCCGGCAGGCCCGGCTGGAACGGCAAGCTGGCGTCTTCCACGGGCTTTGCTTTTCCAGAGGGCCGCGCAGGAAGCGGCGGCAGCTCCATGCCAACCCCGACAGCTTTGTCCACGCCTGGTCCGGATGGCTTGACGACTGATTTGATGTCTTCGTGGACAAAGATACCCTTGCCGGGACGACTTTGAAGAAAGCCCTCGGCCTTGAGCTGTTCGTATACGGCGTTCACCGTGTTGCGGCTGATGCCCAGGTCCTGGGCCATCTGACGGCTGGGCGGCATTTGGCGCCCGGCCGGATATCGTTGGTCGAGTATCCGTTCGGCCAGTTGCTGATACAGCTGGTGTTGCAGTGGATGCTCACCATCCAGCCGGAGATCGTCAATCACGTCAACTGGTCCTATTAAAATTCATAATCTGGATCTTTTGATGGTATCAGAAGTGCCTTTCAATAGAAGTACGTTTTTTGAAGTGCAAGACCAGAAAGGAGCTTTTGATGACAACGACTGATGTGGCCCGCATGGGAGCGTCTCCGCTGACTTCCTGTCCGCGCAGCAGGGTGCAGAGGGCGGCCAAGAGAGCCAGTTATGACCGGGAAACAGCCTACAGACTGATTGATCGACTAAAAACGGCCCACCTGGGATTTGTTGAAGAAGGTGAGCCCCGGATCATTCCGATCACCGCCTGGCGGCTTGGTGATGATCTCTATGTGCATACGCTGAATGGCGGACGGTTGTCCCGACGCTTGGCGTCTGGTGCTTTACTCTGCATTTCGTTTGCCGTGACGAATGAGTGGGTCATGACCAAGTCAGCGTTCAATCATAGTGCCAACTATGAGTCACTGGTGCTTTATGGTCATGCCGTGCCGGTCACTGACCATGCCGCCTTCGATGCTGCGTTCCGTGCCATCATCAACCAGATTGAACCCGGGCGTTGGGAGCAGGTCAGGGCGCCGAATGATAAGGAGCGAAAGGCAACCGCGTTATTCCGTATACCGATAGAAGAAGGGGCGTTCAAAAGCCGTACCGGCGGTCCAAATGACGATCCCGAGGATATGGCGTTGCCGGTTTGGCATGGGACACTCCCGACTGGCGTTTGATAGGCCGGGTTTTACAGTGAGCAGAACCGGGTGCAGGGGCTACACTTCACATACATCTGATTTGGATCATCTTCCGGTGCCACGTTCGGAGCCAATCATGCGTATCGCCAGTATTGCAGTGTACACCGCAGATCTTGAGTATACCGGCAAGGCCTATGCCTTCGCCGGTGGCCGTTCCCATCAGGTATTCACCAGCATCGTTGTAGTATTAACCACAGACACGGGGCTGGAAGGATACGGTGAAGTATGTCCATGTGGACCTAACTACATGCCTGCGTTTGCCGAAGGAATTCCTGCCTGCCTGTCCTTGCTGGCACCAGCAGTTATCGGTGAGGATCCCAGGGAAGTTTCGTCCCTCCATGAGCGAATGAATCAGGCTCTCACCGGTCAGGCTGTTGCCAAAGCGGCGATTGATATCGCCTGTTGGGACATTCTCGGCAAGGCGACTGGTCTTCCGGTCTACACATTGCTCGGTGGGCTTCAGAGCCCGTCCATGCCTTTACATCGTATCGTTCCGCTGGCGAACCCTGCAGAGATGCAGGAGTCGCTGCGCCAGTACCGTTCTGAGGGATTTCGTCACATTCAGATCAAGCTTGGGCACGACGTTGAGGAAGACATTGAACTGGTACGAATCCTCAGTAAGCAGAAGCAATCGGATGAGATCTGGATTGGCGACATTAACGGGGCGTGGCGACGCGATCAGGCGTTGCGTTTTTCCCGAGGCATTGAGGACGTGGATCTCTACCTCGAGCAGCCCTGCCGGGGCTATGAGGAATGCTTGTCCTTACGGCACCGAGTACCGCATGCGATCAAGCTGGATGAGAGTCTGAATTCTCTTGGCGATCTGCAACGTGCCCTGCGGGAAGACGCCATGGATGCCATTGCGTTGAAGGTCAGCAAGTTCGGCGGTCTGACACCATCCCGCATCATTCGGGATGTCTGCGTGGATGCGGGCATATCCATGACGATTGAGGATGCCTGGGGCAGTGGTATCGCCACGGCAGCTTACGCGCACCTGGCAGCCAGTACGCCCACACGGGCATTGCTGAATACGACGGATCTGCACAATTACAACACCTCTCAGCTTGCGAGCGGCGCTCCTGACGTGCGCGGAGGGAGTATGACGCTCAGCGATCGCCCTGGACTGGGCGTGGTTCCGGACTTCACAATGCTGGCCCTGCATGATGTCTACGAATAACCGGAGTGAATCTGACCCATGTCTGAAGACCCATTAAAAACCCTTTCCGACCTTGCCAGCGACGCCCATGCCCGCATTCAGGCAACCCACCAGCACATCAATCCGGTGGTGGAGGTTCGTCGTGGTATGCGCGACGCCGGTATACCGGCGGATGTGATGACGATTGACTGTTTGCGGACCCGCCGAAGGATTACGCTAATACTGCATGATGAACAGCCCGGCACTCTTCTTTACCAATTCGTGACCATCGAGGATGAGGTAGGCAATGACTTTCAGCAGATGGCACTTGGCGACATGACAAGCACCAGACTATTCGAGTGGATTCAGAACTATTTTGGCTGACTTGCGCTGATCCAGGCCCACTCTGAAGTAAACTTGGGGTAACCAATAACAATAGACCGACAAGGTTTCCCCATATGCCACTATCCCGAAAGCTCCTTTTCGCCACTTTGCTGGGCATTGCCCTCGTCATGACGGGTTGCGATTCCGGTCCCGACTCTTCCGCAGCCAACAGTGCCGGACACACTGCGCCGACGGCGACGACCGAGCAGTCCAATCAGGAGCTGCTTGGTCAGCGACCCTTCGATAACCGTGACGATTTCGCGAACGCGCGACGCGGACTCATTGCCCAGGACCCTGAACTGGTCATTGATCATCTTGAAGGCGGTGAGGTCTGGAACATGCCGGCCTACGACTTTATCGATGAGGATGGAGAAAATGCCCCGGCCTCGGTCAATCCAAGCCTGTGGCGCCAGGCTGCCCTCAACAACATTCACGGTTTGTTCAAGGTCACCGATGGGCTCTACCAGATCCGGGGTTACGATCTGGCGAACATGTCGATCATCGAGAGCGAGACCGGGTGGATTCTGGTGGACCCCCTGACCGCGAGGGAGACTGCCAGCAAAGCCTTCCTGTTTGCCCGGGAACATCTGGGCGAGAAGCCAGTACGGGCGATTCTCTTCACCCACAGCCATATTGACCACTTCGGCGGCGTGCAGGGCATTCTCCAGCACTTGTCGGACGAGGAAAAAGCCAAGCTGCGCATCATCGCGCCCGCGGGCTTTGAGGAAGAGGCAACCAGCGAGAACATCATCGCCGGCCCTGCCATGACGCGCCGGGCCATGTTCATGTACGGCAAGCGGCTGGAGCGGGACGAACGCGGCCATGTTGGCACTGGCCTGGGCAAAGGGCCGGCGTTCGGCACCTTTGGCTTTGCCCCGGCGACGGATCTGATCAGCGAAACCGGTACGGAGCTGGAAGTGGACGGGGTGCCGATGATTTTCCAGATTGTCTCCGGTTCCGAAGCGCCCGCGGAGTTCACCTTCTATCTACCGGAACAGAAGGCTTTTTGCGGTGCCGAGCTGGTCAGCCGCAACATGCACAACATCTATACCTTGCGCGGGGCCAAGGTTCGCGATGCGAGGCTCTGGAGCAGCTTTATTGATGAGGCAAAGATCCTGTTTGCCGACGCCGATATCTACTTCGGCAGCCACCACTGGCCCTTGTGGGGGCAGGAGAATGTCCAGGACTTCCTTGCTGTTCAGCGGGACACCTACAAGTTCATTCACGATCAGACGGTACGTTTGATGAACGACGGCGCCACACCCAGGGAGATCGCCGATCAGCTCAAGCTACCGCCGGAATTGAATCGGGCGTTCCATAATCAGGGCTACTACGGCACCGTGTCCCATAACTCGAAAGCGGTGTATCAGCACTACCTGGGGTGGTTTACAGCGAACCCGGCTCAGCTAAACCCTCTTCCAGAAAGTGACTCGGCACAGCGTTACGTCCAGATGATGGGAGGTGCTGAAAAGGTTCTTGAAAGAGCCCGCGAGGATTTCGAGGCGGCTTCGGATATGGGCGCTGATGAGGGGCGCGATACTTACCGTTGGCTGGCGGAATTGCTCAATCATGTGGTTTTCGCCGAGCCCGGGAATGACGATGCCAAGCAGCTTCTGGCCAGCGTCTATGACCAGCTTGGCTATCAGGCGGAATCCGCCCCCTGGCGGGATTTCTATCTGACGGGCGCATACGAGTTGCGCCATGGTTCGCCGGAGGAGGGCATCAAACCGGCGATGATGAGAGAGGTACTGCTGAACACGCCGGTATCCCTGTTCTTCGACAGCATGGCGGTGCGGCTCAAGGCCGAGGACGCGGAAGGCGAGAGCGTCGTCATCAAGATTACCTTTACGGATCTTCAGCAAAGTTACCTGCTGACTCTGAAACATTCCGTGCTTCACAACCGTCTGGTGAGTGAGGACACTCCCGCTAATGCGACTCTGAGGCTGACGCGGCCTCTGTTCGTTGATCTGTTGATCGGCCGTGCCGGACTGAAGGAACTTCTGTTCAGCGACGAGATCAGCTTTGAGGGAAGCAGGCTCGACCTGATAGGCTTTTTCAGTATGCTGGACAAGCCCGAGGGCCGGTTCAATATCGTTACACCTTGATGAGCACTTTATGAAACCTGTTGCACTTCTCGACGGCGGCCTGGGCCAGGAAATCTATCGCAGGGCCATGAATGTTACGTCACTGCTGTGGTCGGTGGCGGTAATGCGGGAACAGCCGGAGGTTGTCACCGATGTCCACGCTGACTTTATCAGGGCCGGCGCCCGCACCCTGACACTGAACACCTATGCCGCAACCCCTACGCGACTGGCCAGAGAGGGCCTCGGCGACGAGATTGGTGCAATCCATCAACGGGCGTTTGAGGTATTGGAGCGCGCCATCGCGTTAACGGGCGCCGAGGTTGATATCGCCGGTTGTCTGCCACCGCTGGTAGGTAGCTATCGTGACCAACCTGCCCGGACGTTCGAGGATCTGAAGTCGGAGTTCGATGTTCTCGTGAAGTTGCAGGGTGGCGCGGACGTTTTCCTTATCGAAACCATGACCAATTCTCTGGAGGCCACGGCAGCCTGCGCTGCCGCCGCTGACTCAGGCAAGCCTTTCGGAGTCGCATTTCGGCTCGAGGCCGATGGCAAGCTCCGGTCCGGAGAGACCCTCGCAGAGGCTGTCGAAGCGGTGAGGCCGTCAGGGCCAACGGCCATCATGCTCAATTGCTGCGATCCGGAGGTAATTTCCCAGGCAATGCCTGAGCTGGCGGGGCTTTTCCCATGCACGGGCGGTTACGCTAACGCGTTCAAAACCGTTGAGCCAATGGCCGGCGGAGCGTTGGTGGATGAACTGGAAGCCAGACCGGACGTTTCTCCCGGGGTGTATGCGCTGCAGGTGAAACAGTGGCTGGAGGACGGTGCAGCCGTCGTTGGCGGTTGCTGTGAAATCACGCCGGAGCACATCAGCCATCTGGCCGATGTGCTGACAGACGAGTATAGCCTGGTAAGGTTCTCGGAATTGCCGCGCAGTTAGCCGGCGAGCCGAGGACTTTTGGCTCTGCGCGCTTCCATGGCACGTTTGGAGCGGCGTGCCTCGATGTATTGCATTGCATCATTCCGGATAGGAAGGTGCAGTGCCCCTTCCAGATCAAGGCGTTCGTAACCGAGATCGGAAAGCGTATCGTCTTTTTCTTTCAGCAGTGACTGCGCCATACGCCGGAATTTCTGGCGCCTTGCATATCCTTCAATCCACTGCATTGCGGTGTTTGCGTGATGCTCTGTGTGCTTCAACATGTCTACGGCCCCCAGTGTTGGTGAATGGCTTGCCGCAGCTTGTTTAGAGGTGTTGTGTTACTCGCTAACGGGTGCCTGCATCCGCTATTTTGGTGCTATCGTTGCCTTCAATCAAACGAAAAGAATTTAAGATCTCGTTCAGTTATGCTTAAGGAAATTGCCGGCCATCAATCTACCTGTAAGGTCCGCCGATGAATATGCCCCTGCTCGATAACGATGTGCTCCGAAGCTTTGTTGCGATTGCGGAACATGGAACCTTTACCAGTGCCGCCAAAGCAGTGCACCGAACACCGTCAGCCTTGAGCATGCAGATCAAACAGCTGGAGCAGAATCTTGGGAAAACCCTGTTTATCCGCGAACCCAGGCGAGTCACTCTGACTGCAGAAGGTGAGGTTCTCCTCGACTATGGTCGCCGGCTGTTACGCCTGAATGAAGAGGCCATGCAGTATTTCATCTCGCCAACCCTTGAAGGGAAGGTGGGTATTGGCACTTCCGACGATGTGGGTACTCGGATTCTGCCGGAAGTCCTGGCTGAATTTGCCAGATCCTATCCGGCGGTGCTCGTGGACGTTGTGGTCGGCTCCAGTAAACAAAATCTGGCTCGTCTGGACGCTGGCGAACTGGATATGACTCTGGTGACCGTGGCCGACGAGGGGCGTATTGCACGCGGTGAGGTGGTCCACGAGGAACCCCTGGTCTGGGCCGGGCGCGAAGGGTCATCGGCTTACCAGCGCTCACCGCTGCCAATTGCCATGGCCCATGAAGGGTGTGCCTGGCGGCGCATGACGCTGCGGGCCCTGGACAAAGCCGGTATCCCCTACAGGATTGCATACACCTGCGAGCACTGTTCCGGTCAGGAGGCCGCCATGCTGGCAGATCTTGCCGTGGCGCCGTTTCCGAAAAGCCTGATCCGCCCGCCTCTGAAAGAGGTAGCTGGTGATACCCTGCCGGAAATCGGGTTTTATCAGCTGGCGCTGGTACGGCGGGGGTCAAACCCCCTGAATGATGCGCTTGCTTCTCATGTGAAAGAAGCCTTCCAGGGTCTACGCTAAACGGAGCGACAGGAATGGCCTATTGCGCAGGCTCTGGCCGCCCGACTTCGATTCAAGGAAATCATTGATGACAGCTTATTTCGTCCAGGCCTTTATCTACCTGGTGGCAGCGGTGATCGCCGTGCCCCTGGCAAAACGCTTGGGGCTGGGCTCCGTCCTCGGCTATCTCGTGGCAGGTGTGGTGATCGGTCCGGTGACCGGACTGGTGGGGCAGGAAGCCAACACCATCCAGCATTTTGCCGAGTTCGGCGTGGTCATGATGCTCTTCCTGGTGGGCATGGAACTCGACCCCAAGGCACTCTGGGCCATGCGGGTTCGGCTGGTTGGCCTGGGTGGCCTTCAGGTGGCGCTCACGGCGGCGGCAGGCATGGGGGTGGCATCATGGTTGGGGCTGCAGTGGCAGACGGCACTTGCGGTCGGTCTTATCTTTGCCTTGTCTTCCACGGCGATTGTCCTGCAGACCCTCAACGAGAAGGGGCTGGTTAAAACGGAGGGTGGACGAAGCGCCTTCTCCGTTCTGCTGTTTCAGGACATCGCTGTCATTCCCATGCTTGCCCTTATCCCCTTGCTGGCATTACCAGAACTTATGGCCGGTTCTGGTACGTCCGGCGGCCATGGCGGCAGCCTGAGTCTGGTGGACAGTCTTCCCGGCTGGGCCTATGGGCTGGTTGTGGTCGCGGCCGTCGGAGCCGTCATTGTAGGCGGTCATTACCTTAGCCGGCCCCTGTTCCGCTATGTGGTGCGGTCAGGCCTGCGTGAAGTCTTCACGGCCACGGCGTTGATGCTGGTCATCGGGATTGCGGCCCTGATGAGTCTGGTAAATCTTTCCCCGGCACTGGGGGCCTTTCTGGCCGGCGTGGTGTTGGCCAACAGTGAATTCCGGCATGAGCTGGAAGCAAATATCGAACCCTTCAAGGGACTGCTGCTGGGCTTGTTCTTTATCACTGTCGGCGCGGGTATCAATTTTGATGTGTTGTCCGGGCAATGGGGGATCGTGGTCTCCCTGGCGGTCGCCGTGATTGCCGTCAAAGCCGTGATTCTGCTCGGCCTGGCGTTGCTGTTCAAAGTGCATGGGAGTAATGGCTGGTTGTTTACGCTGTCATTGGCGCAGGCTGGTGAATTTGGCTTTGTGCTTCTGAACTACAGTGTCCAGAACAACGTGATTCCACCAGAAACCTCTCAGGTGCTGTCTCTGGTCGTGGCGCTATCCATGTTCCTGACACCGCTGCTGTTCATTGTCTATGACCGGGTGGTGCTCCCTCGTTATCGGCGCTCACAGAACGACGACAGGGAAGCGGATACCATTGATGAGCAGGCGCCAGTCATTGTTGCTGGAGTTGGTCGTTTCGGCCAGATTGTCTGCCGTTTGTTGCGGGCCAATAAGGTTCCCATCGTGGCGCTGGACCATGAGATCGAGCAGATCGAGAACCTTCGACAGATCAACATCAAGAGTTTCTTTGGGGATGCCAGTCGGCCGGATTTGCTGGAGACTGCAGGCATCGAACAGGCTCGACTTCTGGTGGTGGCCATCGACGACCGTGACCGCTCGGTAAAGATGGTGGAGCATGTGAAGCATTATTTCCCCGGTGTCTGGGTATTGGCCCGCGCCTTCGACCGGGGCCACGGGTACCGTCTGAGAGAGGCGGGTGCCGATGATGTGGTAAGTGAAACCTATCACTCTGCTCTCGAACTCGGCGGCCATGCCCTGACGGCCATGGGGGTTCACCCGATGCGTGCCCGGCAGATGACCTGGGCCTTCCTGGACAACGAGAAAGCCCACGAGGATGAACTGTTCGACGCTTGGAAAGAAATCGAAGAGGGTATTCGGTTCAGTCCCCGCTACGGTGAACTTTTCATGAAGCTTGAAGAAGCGCTGAGCAGCGCCATGCATGGGGATTGGGAAGAGCCAAAGCAGGAGGATGTTCCGATATGGCGACCGCCGGACCGCTGACAGTGACGTAACGCTGGGCTAAATTACTGTCTGTATGGCTGTAGAGGTCAGTATGCTTTCCAGGAAAACGCTTGTCGTCTCGGGGTTGGTTTTTGCCGGATCCTGCCTTGCTGCCGAACCGGACAGGGACAATTGCATTGCCAGCAGTATTCAGCCGGAAGCCATAGATCTGGACAAGCCAAGAGACCAGCTTGCCCGCCAGAACGATCTGGTAATTCCGGAGGGTGCGCGTATCGGGACTATCCGCATTCTTCGACGCCCCATCTTTGATACCACTGATCCGGAGCAGGACAACGCGCTCTATCGAACCTTGAATACACTCAATACCCCTACCTGGAAGTCTGCCTTGCGCGCCCAACTGGTATTCGAGGAAGGGGATGTCTACGAGCCTGACCTTATTTCTGAATCCGAGCGGGTACTGCGTCAACGTGAGTATCTGACAGCTGCCTGGGTAGGCGTGACCCGGGTTTGTGGCGACGAGATCGAGGTAAGTGTTCTGACCCGGGATACCTGGACACTCTTCCCCAGCGTGGGGGTATCGCGATCCGGGGGAGAGAATACCACCAATTTCGGTTTATCTGATCCCAACTTCGCCGGGTCGGGCAAGAGCCTTGGCATCGGCTATGCGAAGGACCCGGACCGCACCGAAACCAGCCTGTATTTTGATGACCCGAACGTGTTGGGCTCTCATTGGCAGGCGGGCTTCTCGTTCGATGAGCGGAGTGATGGTCGAGGGCGAGGCGCCTACCTTGAGAGACCTTTCTTCAGCGAGACCACCAACTGGCGTTTTGGTCTGAGTGGCATAGATGATGTCCGGGAGGAGTCCCGCTACGTCGGAGCGGAGGCCATTGCCGATTATCGGCGCAGCCAGGAATTCTTCAGTATCGACGGAGGCTGGCGCCTCGCTGAAAGGAACGATCGGCAACTGCGTCTGCTCGCCGGCTACCGCTACGATGCACTGGTGTTCGACCGTTTGCCCAATGAACCCAATCTCGACATCCTGCCTGACGACCGGACGCTGAGTTACCCCTGGATTGGCTTCGATTATCGCCAGAATCGTTTCCGGGAGATGACCAACCTGACCCGCCTCCAGCGGGTGGAGGATGTGCGGGACGGTTTCGTATGGCGAACCGAGCTGGGTTACTCGGGAAGCGGGCTGGGTGCCACCGAGGACCGGGTGGTTATCAATATGGATTTCGAGGATGCGCTGCATGCATCAGAGACCAACTACGCCAGCTATTCACTGAGCCAGAGCGGGACCTATCGTCTTGACGAGGATAGGGTGGAAAACCTGCTGGGCACAGTGAGCGTTCAGTACTTCCATGGCGGCTCGGAGGGCTGGAACAGTTGGTACACCAACCTCGCGTTCACTGCAGCGCATAATCTGACAGCAGATCAGCAACTGCTCATTGGTGGTGAGAACGGTTTGCGCGGCTATCCCAGTGAATACCAGCAGGGTAACCGCCGGGTGCTATGGACCCTGGAGCGGCGTTATTTTCCGGACTGGCATCCCTTCAAGCTTTTCCGGGTAGGCGGTGTATTGTTCACCGACGTAGGCCGCGCCTGGTTCACCGACGATCGGAACAATGGGCCGGATGAAGGGGC